>NZ_JBEAFN010000001.1:0-102968 GCF_040061795.1 Klebsiella sp. GN_Kp190 | reverse complement strand
ATTCGGATTCGGACAGCGACTCGGACTCCGACAGTGATTCCGACTCTGACAGCGACTCTGACTCCGACAGCGATTCGGATTCCGACAGTGACTCGGACTCCGACAGTGACTCGGACTCCGACAGTGATTCCGACTCTGACAGCGACTCGGATTCGGACAGCGATTCGGACTCTGACAGTGATTCTGATTCTGACAGTGATTCCGATTCGGACAGCGACTCGGACTCCGACAGTGACTCGGATTCCGACAGCGATTCGGACTCCGACAGCGACTCTGACTCTGATAGTGACTCCGACAGCGATTCTGATTCGGACAGCGATTCTGACTCCGACAGTGACTCGGATTCAGACAGCGATTCGGACTCTGACAGCGACTCCGATTCTGACAGCGACTCGGACTCGGATAGTGACTCGGATTCGGACAGCGATTCGGACTCCGATAGTGACTCCGACTCTGACAGCGATTCGGACTCCGACAGTGATTCGGATAGTGACAGTGATTCGGATTCCGACAGCGACTCCGACTCCGACAGCGACTCGGATTCCGACAGCGATTCCGACTCTGACAGCGATGCCGATTCCGACAGTGATTCGGATTCTGACAGCGATTCGGATTCTGACAGCGATTCGGACTCTGACAGCGACTCGGACTCTGACAGCGACTCCGATTCCGACAGTGATTCGGACTCCGACAGCGATTCCGACTCGGACAGCGATGCTGACTCCGACAGCGACTCCGATTCCGACAGCGATTCGGACTCCGACAGTGATTCGGACTCCGACAGTGATTCCGACTCGGACAGTGACTCGGATTCAGACAGCGACTCCGATTCCGACAGCGATTCCGACTCTGACAGCGATTCCGACTCTGACAGCGATTCCGATTCTGACAGCGATTCCGATTCTGACAGCGACTCGGATTCTGACAGCGATTCGGAGTCTGACAGCGATTCCGATTCGGACAGTGACTCGGACTCCGACAGCGATTCGGACTCTGACAGCGACTCGGACTCCGACAGCGACTCGGACTCCGACAGCGACTCCGATTCCGACAGCGACTCGGATTCTGACAGCGACTCGGACTCTGACAGCGATTCTGACTCCGACAGCGATTCGGATTCTGACAGTGATTCGGATTCAGACAGCGACGCCGACTCTGACTCTGACAGCGATTCGGATTCCGACAGCGATTCTGACTCGGACTCCGACAGTGACTCGGATTCGGACAGCGATGCCGACTCTGATAGCGACTCGGATATCCCGCAGGCCAATGCGGATACCAATACCGCGCTGATCTCTGAGAACCATGACAATCTCGACGGGGTAAACGGTACGATTACCCAGCTGACAGGCGTGAACCTGCTTGGCGTGGTCGATGTTTCGCTGCTTAGCGGTAATAACTTTGACTTTACTGTCGCGAGTGGAACGACTCAGGATGTGGCACTGGATATTTCCGGCGGCACCACGCTGAGCTCGGCGGCGCTGATTAATACGCTACTGCTGCTGCTGGGTGGAACGAATACCTTCCAGGCCGATCTCGCGGTGGTGAATACGGTGACCGGAGAAGTGGTTGCGCTGGCGTCGAATGCGGTGACTATTACGGCGGGAGGCGTCAGCCTGGATTACAGCGGTAGCGCCAGCTTCAGCGACCTGCCGGAGGGGAACTATACGGTAGTGATTTCGTCGCCAACGAATACCGGACTGCTGCCGACGCTGGTGAATTTCCTGGCGAATCTCAGCGTAGCGACCGCGGTGGATGTGGCGGTAACCGACTCCGTAGGATACGAGTCCGCGATTATCAGCGGTAACGTACTGCAGACGGACGCGGGTGGGGACGTTGGCGATACCGGTACGGATATTACTGTGACCAGCATCATTGCGACCTCGGTTCCGGGGGCAACGGCGGAACCGGTTAGCTCGGGGGGGACGATCGTTGAGGGCGCCTACGGTACGCTGGTGATCTATGCCGATGGTTCTTACACCTATCACGCGACCGGAGACGCTGACTCTGTCGGTCAAACGGAGGTCTTTACCTACACCATTACGGATGCGGATGGCGATACGGCAACGACGACGCTGACCATTAATATTGGCCTGGCCGATGATACGGATAGCGATGCTGATTCCGACTCCGACTCCGACTCCGACTCCGACAGTGATTCCGATTCGGACAGCGACTCTGACTCCGACAGTGATTCGGATTCTGACAGTGACTCGGATTCTGACAGTGACTCGGATTCTGACAGTGACTCGGATTCCGACAGCGATTCGGATTCCGACAGCGATTCGGATTCTGACAGTGATTCCGACTCCGACAGTGATTCGGATTCCGATAGCGACTCTGACTCCGACAGTGACTCAGATTCTGACAGTGACTCTGACTCCGACAGTGACTCAGATTCTGACAGCGACTCGGATTCCGACAGCGATTCGGACTCTGACAGCGACTCCGATTCCGACAGCGACTCGGATTCTGACAGCGACTCGGATTCTGACAGCGATTCTGATTCCGACAGCGATTCCGATTCTGACAGTGACTCGGACTCAGACAGCGACTCGGATTCGGACAGCGACTCGGACTCTGACAGCGACTCGGATTCTGATAGTGATTCCGACAGCGACTCCGACTCTGACAGCGACTCGGATTCTGATAGTGATTCCGACTCCGACAGCGACTCGGATTCCGACAGCGATATCGAGGCCATCCCCGATAGCAACAGCCCGGACGTTGTCGCGCTGGAAGGTAACCTGAACAACGTCAGCGGTACCAGCGGTCAACTGGTTGGCCTGACGTTACTCAGCACCGTCGATGTCTCGCTGCTGTCGGGCAATAATCTGCGCTTTAGCGTGGGTTCCGGAACCGTTGAGGATATGACGGTATCGGTGAACGGCAACTCGCTGCTGACGGCGAGCGGATTGCTGACCACTATCGTCAACCTGCTGGGAGCAGGAAATACCCTGACGGCCGATCTGTCGGTGGTGAATACGGCCACCGGCGAAGTCGTGGCGATTGCGGAAAACAGCGTCTCTATCTCGGCGAGCCTGCTTGGCGGGCTCTCCTATAACGGCACGGTCTCCTTCGCCAATCTGCCGGCGGGCGACTACACCATGGTTATCTCTGCGCCGGAAAGTAACGGCCCCCTGGTATCGTTGATCAACGCGCTGGCGGCGGCCCAGGTGGCAAGCTTCGTCAACGTGGACGTGACGGATTCCGTTGGCTACAGCGTCGGCGCCATTGAAGGTAACGTGCTGGATACCACAGCCAGCGGCGATATGCAGGATAGCGGTCAGGGCATCTCGGTCACCAGCGCGGTATCGGACTCCGTCGACGGATCGACCCCGGTTAACGTGACCAGCGCTGGCGTCAATATCACCGGGGCTTATGGGGTACTGACGATTCACTCTGATGGCAGCTATAGCTACCAGTTGACCAAAGGCGGGGCCGCTATCGGTCAATCGGATGTCTTTAGCTATACCATTACCGATGAAGCGGGCAATACCTCGACGACTAACCTGACGATTAATATCGGCGGCAACATCGAACCGGCGCAGGCCAATCCGGATGCTCAGGAAACGGATCTGACCGCGACGTTCGATACCCTCAACGGAGAAAGCGGTACCGTTGGCCAACTTGTCGGCGTCTCGTTACTTGGTTCCGTCAACGTTGGCTTACTCAACGGCAATAGTTTTGACTTTGACGTCGCCGCGGGGGCAAACGAAAAAGTGCTGCTCGCTGTCTCTGGGACCACCGGCCTGAGCCTGGGCGCGGCCCTGAGCACGTTGCTGAGCCTGCTGGGTGGCGCATCGTCCTTTACGGCGGATCTCTCTATCGTCGATAAGGCGACCGGCGAAGTGGTGCAGGTTCTGACCAACGCCGTCAACATTAATGTTAATGGACTGGGTCTCAGCCTGGGCTATAGCGGCGGCGGCTGGTCCTCAATGTTACCTTCAGGGTCGTACACGGCGGTGGTCTCTTCACCGAATACCGGCGGTCTGTTGGGCGCGCTGCTGGACCTGAACCTGGGCACCTTTGTCAACGTGTCGGTCACCGACTCTGAGGGCTATCACACCGACAGCCTGACGGGGAACGTCCTGCAAAGCGATGGCGACGGCGATGTGGCGGACACCGGGGTAAATATTAAGGTGACGAGCGTCACCGCCACCTCGGTGACCGACGCCGATC
Organism: Klebsiella sp. GN_Kp190; assembly: GCF_040061795.1. Taxonomy (NCBI): domain Bacteria; kingdom Pseudomonadati; phylum Pseudomonadota; class Gammaproteobacteria; order Enterobacterales; family Enterobacteriaceae; genus Klebsiella; species Klebsiella sp. GN_Kp190. The sequence continues at coordinate 98,786 of NZ_JBEAFN010000001.1, read as the reverse complement.
CGGTATCGGTCACCAGCAGCGGAACGACGATAGCCGGTGCCTGGGGATCGCTGACCATCCATAGCGACGGTAGCTATACCTATCAGCCGTACGGCGGAGTGAATAGCGTCGGCCAATCGGAGGTCTTTACCTACACCATAACCGACAGTCTGGGCCACACGGCGAGCACGACGCTGACGATCGATATCGACAGCCCGGCTTCGCTGGCGGTGAATGATGTCGTTGCGCTGAACGTGGCAACGGCGCTGGCAACGGTGAATGTTCCGGCGATTGACACCGCGGGGCTGAACACAAGCGGTAAGTCGACAACGGGCGGAGTATCAGCGAGTAAGTCGATTAGCTTTAGCGTGGGGGCCGATCGCGAAATGGATACCCTCTCGGTGAATGTGAACTACACCGCAAGTGGCTCGGTGGTCAATACCGTCAGGATTGACAGCACGGTCAGTATTTATCATGTGCTCGGCGACGGCAGTAAGGTTCTGGTGTGGCAGGGGGTACCGACAGAAAATCTGACCACGATTATCGGCGCAACAGCTAGCGCTACGGATACGCTAACGCTAACGGGTGTGGCATTGAGCGAAGGAAATTACGAGATGGTCCTGGCTTCGAAAGCCACCGCCACTCTGGATTCTTTCTTAACGCCAGCGCCGAATTATACGGTTGGAGCTTCTATCACCGGTACAACGTTCGATACCGCAACGCATTATACGGTGGCAGGAACCAACGTCAGCGGGAATATCCAGAACGGAAACAACTCGGGCGGTACGGAAGATTTCCATGGCGTGCTGTATGCCTCATACACCGTCGCCGGACATACTTCCTCTGGCAGTGCCGAATCCTGGACCTTCAACAGTAATGGCAGTATCACCACCAGCAACGGTAGCGCAGTAACCGGAAGCAGCGTCACAATTTACGGTGACTATGGCACCCTGACGATGGCGAATAATGGTTCTTATACCTACAGTCTGAAGGCAGGGATGGATGTGTCGACAATCACGCACAAGGAGGTCTTCGCCTACACGGTAAACGACAGCAATGGCGTTTCTTCCGCGGCGACGCTGACCATCGATCTGCATCCGCAGATTACCGGCAGCGTGAACGGCGACGATATCCACAGCACCGCTTATGACGATACCTTCACCCTGGGTATCGGGGCCGACACGGTGGTTTACAACCTGCTGGCCGATGACAATACCGGCGGCAACGGCAGCGATACCTGGAAGGATTTCTCGGTTGCGCAAGGGGATCATATCGATGTGTCGGCGCTACTGGTTGACTGGGATGGGAACAGCAGCAGTCTGGGCAACTATGTGACCCTGAGCTACGTTGGCAATAACACGGTGGTATCCATCGACCGCGACGGCGGGGCCGGTGATCATCAATCAACAACCTTAATTACGCTGGAAGGGGTGCATATCAATTCGCTCAACGAGCTGCTTGATACAAATAACTCCAATTAATCGGCGTTATAGCGAACGGCACACGGAAGTGCCGTCCAGATTATTTATTGCGGAGGAATGAATCGGGCAGCGATCCGGGAGATAGCAGACCGTTATTTAATAAAAATAATGATGCGGAAATTATTATATCCGTTTTTTCAGTGCGTGAATTCTGAAGGGTAAATTTGATGCGTCTATTTAAACAAAAAAGGAATGTCATAACCTGCGGCTATACCGCTCTCTTTATTGCTTTGAATCCGCCGTTTTCAGGTCATGCGGAAAATTCATACTTAATGCCGAATGATATTAGCAGCCAGCGTTTAACCGATAGCCAACAGGTCGCGGGGTACAATGAAGAGATTATTAATAGCCAGACCCGAATATCCGGCCCGCTGGATATTAAAAAAGCGGTAAAAAATGCGGTCAACTGGCATCCGGCGATTACCCAGGAGGTCAGCAAACTCCAGGAAATGGCGCAGAAAGTTGACGTGGCGAAAGCCAAATATTACCCGCAAATTAGTGCGGGTATGAATAATGGTTATAGTAATACTTATTCTGATGCCGGATATACGCCATCGCTGGTCGTCTCGGTATCGCAAATGCTTTACGACTTCGGCAAAGTGTCCAGTTCGGTCAGGGCCGCCGACTCCGGCGTGGCCCAGCAGCAGGCCACCGTCATGCTGAATATCGACCAGGTCGCTCACGACACCGCCGCGGCGGTAGTGCAGGTGCAGGGCTATCAAAAGCTGGTCGACATCGCTAAAGCGCAGGTCAATTCGCTTAAACAGATTGGCGATCTTATTCGCCAGCGCAACGATGCGGGGGCGTCATCGTTATCGGACGTTGTGCAGACCGATACCCGCGTGGAGGGCGCGCAATCTACGCTCCTGCAATATCAGGCGGCCCTTCAGCGCTGGAAAGCCACGCTCGCGACCTATATCGGCATCGGCGGCATTGCCACGGTGACGGATGACCTTCCGCAGGGGATGGACGCCGCCTGCGCGGTATCCAAAATCGATTACCGCTCTGTTCCGGCGGTATTAGCGGCGCTGGCCCAGGCCGGCCAGGCTCAGGCTCAGCTGGATAACGCCAACGCGCAAATGCTGCCGACGATTTCCCTTGAGCCGGAAGTCACCCATTACCTCAACGATAACTACGCCAACAGCGCGGTACTGAATAAAACGCAATACTCCGCCTGGGTGAAAGTGCAAATGCCCATCTATCAGGGCGGTGCGATGACCGCCTCCCGCGACGCCGCCCAGCAAAGTCTGGCGGCGGCGAATGCGGCGATCAAAACCGCCCAGCTGGACGCCAGCCAGAAGCTGAACGCCTCTCGCGATGAAGCGGTTAATCTTGCCCAGTCGCTGGGGATTCAGAAACGTCAGCAGCAGCTGGGTGAGCAAACCCGGGCGCTGTATCAGGATCAGTATCTTCAGCTCGGCTCGCGGCCGCTGCTGGATCTGCTCAACGTCGATCAGGAAATTTACCAGGCCAGATTTAGCCAGGTCCTGACGGAATCACAACTGCGTTCGCTGGAGCTGGACTGCCTGTTCAGCACCGGCAAGATGCGCTCGGTGTTCGCGCTGGAAAAGCAAAATATCCAGGGCGTGGAGATCCGCCCATGACCTCACAAAACGAACGCGCCGGGATACCGCATTTGCTCGATTGGTCTAATGCGATTGCTTTTATTGCCAACCACTATCGACAAAGCTTTTCTCCCGGCACGCTGCATGCCGCCGCCGAGTGGGCGACGCAGAAAACCCTGCCGGAGGCGCTCCGGCACCTGGCGCGCCACGCCGGGCTAAACTGCCAGTTTTTATCTCCGGGCGATGAGAAAATGTCGGCCTGGCGGCTACCGCTGGTCGTCCAGCTGCGCGACGGGCAAGTCGCCGTGCTCGAAAGCTTTGACGTTAATAACGCCGTCGGGGTGCGGTTTGTGAAGGAGCTCGCGCTGCTCAGCTACTGCCCGCTGGAAACCCTGCTGCCGGAAATTGAAAAGACCATTGCGTTTCGCCCGTCAGCGCCGGAAAGGGATATTCGCACCGAGAGCTACCTGGCCCGCTTTCAGCCGGACTGGCTGCGCAAAATTGTGCTGAAAGATATTCGCCCCTATCTGCACGTGATGCTGGCGTCTTTTGCCATAAACGTTCTTGCGCTGAGCGGTATTCTGTTTTCGATGCAGGTTTACGATCGGGTGATCCCGGCGCAGTCTTATCCCACTCTTTATGTCCTGTTCAGCGGCGTATTGCTGGCGGCAGTATTTGCTTTTGTGCTGAAAATTATGCGCGGGCACGTCACGGATCTGCTCGGCAAACGCGGGGATATTCGCGTTTCTGACCGGGTCTTCGGCCACGCGCTGCGCCTGAAAAACAGCGCGGTACCGCGCTCGACGGGGAGCTTTATTTCGCAAATCCGCGAGCTGGAGCAGGTGCGCGAAATGATGACCTCAACGATGATGACCATCGTGGCGGATTTACCGTTCTTTTTGCTGTTTCAGGTGGTGCTGTTTATCGTCTCGCCGTGGCTAAGCTGGATTGCGCCGGTGGCGACGATTCTGATGATCCTGCCCGGCCTGCTGCTGCAGCGCAAGCTCGCGGCGCTGGCCAATAAAAACCAGCATGAAAATACCTTGCGTAACGCCATTCTGGTGGAAAGCATTCAGGGGTTGCAGGACATCAAAATGATGCAGGCGGAAAGCCGCTTTTTGCATCAGTGGAATAGTTATATTGCCATTACCGCCGAGTCGGGGGTCAAAACGCGCAGGCTCACCCACGGCCTGGTCAGCTGGGGAATGTCGGTGCAAAACCTGCTCTATGCCACGGTGGTGGTGGTCGGCGCGCCGCTGGTGATTAATGGCGACATCACCACCGGGGCGATGGTGGCGGCATCAATGCTCTCGACCCGCATGGTGGCGCCGATGACCGCGCTGTGCGGCGTACTCGCTCGCTGGCAGCAGGTGAAAACGGCGAAGGCCAGCCTTGATAACCTGATGGCGCTGCCGGTCGAAGGGGGGCAGGACGAAACCCGGGTTCACCGCGCCGTGCTGCACGGCAACTACGAGTTCCGGCAGGCGGAATTCCGCTACGGCCTTAACGATGCCGCGATCCCGCTGCGTATCAACCAGTTATCCATTAAAGCCGGCGAGAGAATCGCCATCCTTGGGCGAATCGGCGCCGGTAAATCGACCCTGCTGCAGGCGATGATGGGCAACGTCGAGCTGGTTTCGGGCGAGCTGCGGCTGGATGATTTAAGCCTGCCGCAGATCGACCTCGCGGATATTCGCCGCAACGCCACCTTGCTGACCCAGGAGGCGCGGCTGTTCCACGGCACCCTGCGCGAGAACCTGATCCTCGGGCGACCGGCGGCGACGGATGATGAAATCTTCTCGGTGCTTACCCTGTGCGGCGCGCTGGAGTTTGTGCGCAAACTGCCCCTCGGTCTTGAACACGTCATTATGGAAGGCGGGCTGGGGCTTTCAGGCGGCCAGCGGCAGTCGCTGCTGCTGGCCAGGACGCTGCTGCGCGATCCGAACATTATCCTGCTCGATGAACCGACCTCGTTTTTCGACGAGCGAACGGAAAAGGCCTTTGTGGAACAGCTGGCGCAGTGGGCCGGCGATCGAACGATGATCATCGCCACGCATAAAGCGGCGGTGCTTAATATCGTCGACCGGATCCTGGTTATCCAGGACGGGCAGCTGGCGCTGGATAAACCCAAAGCAACGGTTTTTGAGCAAGAGAAAGCCCGCGGCCAGGTGGTGAATATATGAATAAAATCCCCCTGATGGCCGATCACGACCCGGTGGCGCTGCTGCCGGATAGCGAAGAAGACGAGGCGAAAATTGTTAAATCGCGGCGGCTGATTCTCCTGCTGGCCGTTATGCTGCTGGTGGGCTGCGTCTGGGCATGGTTCGCGGTACTGGACGAAGTCTCAACCGGTACCGGAAAAGTGATCCCCAGCTCGCGGGAGCAGGTGATACAAACCCTCGACGGCGGTATTTTAACCGAGCTGAACGTACGGGAAGGCAGCAAGGTACAAGCCGGACAGGTTGTGGCGCGCCTCGATCCCACCCGCAGCGAATCTAACGTCGGCGAAAGCCAGGCGAAATATCGCGCCTCGCTGGCGGCGAGCATTCGCTTAACCGCCGAGGTGAACAATCAGCCGCTGGCGTTTCCCGACTCCCTGAAAGCCTGGCCCGCGCTGCTGGCGGAGGAGACGCGTCTGTACCATAGCCGCAAAGAGCAGCTGAGCAAATCGACGCGCCAGCTCGACGAGTCGTTAAAACTGGTGAATAGCGAACTGGCCATCACCGAAAGGCTGGCGAAAACCGGGGCGGCGAGCAATGTCGAAGTGCTGCGTCTTCGCCAGCAGGTCGCGGATATTAGTTTTAAAAAGATCGATCTCAATACCCGCTATTTTGTTGACGCGCGTGAACAGCTGTCAAAAGCCAATGCCGACGTGGCCAGCCTGGCGGAAGTGATAAAGGGGCGCGCCGATTCGGTCACGCGCTTAACCGTCCGTTCGCCGGTGCAGGGGATCGTTAAAAATATTAAGGTCAATACGATTGGTGGGGTTATTGCGCCCAACGGCGAGCTGATGGAAATTGTTCCGGTCGATGGCCGGTTATTAATCGAAGCGCGGATTTCACCTCGTGATATCGCTTTTATTCATCCTGACCAGCAGGCGCTGGTGAAAATTACCGCCTATGATTATGCCATCTATGGCGCGCTGAACGGCGTGGTGGAAACCATATCGCCGGATACCACTCAGGATGAAGCTAAACCGGATGTTTACTACTATCGGGTGTTTATTCGCACTGACTATGATTACCTGGAAAATAAAAGCGGCAAGCGTTTTTTAATTGGCCCGGGAATGATTGCCACCGTTGATATTAAGACCGGCGAAAAAACGGTCATGGATTATCTGGTCAAACCGTTTAATCGGGCAAAAGAAGCCTTAAGGGAACGTTAATCAACGGGCGAGCTTCTTATCGGCTACGGGTCATCGCCGTTTGCGGTCCGCTAGCCCGGACAAGGCGCGTTGAGCGCCGCCTCCGGGGAGTGTGCCGGGCCGAGCCATCGGCGCAATATCTAAAATGGGTTTGTTTGCAGTCTCTGATAATAATTTTTAAACATTCAACGCATTCTTGAATAAACGGAGAGGGGAAGATGGCGCTAAGTGATTTACTGCAACAAGCCTGCTTTCAGGCGAAAAAATTAAAATCCACCGTATTGCCCTCTGACTATCCGGCATGGGTAATCTTCTTTAGCGTCAGCGATGGCCAATCACGCGCGCATATGCATATTTCTCGCGGTACCAGCTTCGATCTCGCGTGGCTGGCGGGGGCCAGAGCGCTGCAGGAGTGGCGTAAAAAACAGGACAGCGAACCGCAGTGGCTGCGGGTTGACGTCGTGGACAGCGTGGAAAAGCTCAGCTGGCAATCCCTCAATGAAAAATTCATGGTCACCAAGCGTAACTATTTTCGCTTTGGCCTCGCGTTTGACCCGCAGTTTAATTGCGCAATGCTCGAGCAGGAAATTGCCGGCAACGCGCTGCTCTACGATGGCGATAACGGCGTCGTGGCGCCGAATAGCGTCAATCTGGAAAACTACGCCCGGCGGCGGTTTAAACAGACGCTTAGCTGGCCGCAGGATCCGCAGCAGCCGCTCTGGCGCTTTAAAACGCAGGGGATCTTCTGCGATCGTTTTGGGACAAAAGTGATGGAGCAGAGCGGGCGAGGTTCCGGCTATCGCGTTATCGGGGAAAACTGGCAGGACGAGTGCCTCGCCGAGGTGATTAAAAAAGGCACCGATTATCTTGCCCGTCAGGTAAAGCAAGACGGCCTCTACCATTACGGCTGGTTTCCCTGTTTCGACCGCCCGGTCCGATCCTATAACGCGCTGCGCCACGCCAGCTCCACCTATTCGCTGATTGAGGGCTGGGAAGCGACCCGTCAGCCGTCGGTTCGTCAGGCGATAGACCGCGCGATTGCGTACCTGGTTAACACGCTGATTGAAGTACGGACGCTGGACGATGGCCGCGAGGCGGCGTTTCTCTGCGACGTGGGCGATGAGATCAAGCTCGGCGGTAACGCGGTAAGTATCCTGGCGCTGGTGAAATACACCGAAACGACCGGAGACCGGCAATATCTGCCGCTGATGGCGCAGCTGGCGACCGGCATTGCCTTTATGCAGGATCCGCTCAGCGGCCAGTTTGTTCACGTATTGAATAGCCACGATCTGTCGCTGAAAGCCAAATTCCGCATCATTTATTACGATGGCGAAGCGGCTTTTGCTCTTATGCGCCTGTACGGCCTGACCAAAGCGCCGCAGTGGCTGGAGATGGTGGAAAAAGCCTTCGCCTATTTCATTAAAAATAAGCACTGGCAGCACCATGACCACTGGCTGAGCTACTGCGTTAATGAGTTAACCCGCTTTCGCCCGGAAGAGAAGTACTTTCGCTTTGGCCTGAACAACGTGCGCGATCATCTTGATTTTGTGCTGCATCGCGTCACCACCTATCCCACTCTGCTGGAATTAATGATGGCGGCGTCTGAGATGGTGACCCGTCTGGACGCTTCGCCCGAGCATCGCCATCTGCTGGCGGATTTTGACCAGCAGAAGTTCTGGCAGGCGCTGGAAGTTCGGGCGCGCTATTTGCTGAACGGCTTCTTCTGGCCTGAGCTGGCGATGTTTTTTAAAAATCCCGCACGGATCGTCAACAGCTTCTTTATTCGCCACCACAGCTACCGCGTGCGTATCGATGACGTCGAGCACTACCTTTCCGGCTTTATCGCCTATCAGAAATACCATTTAGCGGCAAAAAAGCCGCTGCTCCCGCAGGACGACGCGCCGCCTTCGAATAACGCGATCCCCGTTTTTCTGCTGGAGACGCTGCGCGACGTCGGCAACGGTATTGAGGTGGCGGCCATGCGGCGGGCGAAGCTCTTTACCGAACATTTGCGCACCGTGCCCTGGATAGTTACCGCGACGTGGAATCCCGAATTGTCCAGAGCGGTGCGGGCGCTGAAAGCACGCGGCGCGCTGCCCGAAGAGGTGCCGGTTTATAACCTCTATGAGTGGCTCAGCGATTGCTTTGAGATGAACGCGATCGCTGCGCTGGCGCCGCTGGTGGGCAATATCGAGCTCAGGCATGCCGTCAATCCCGGCGCGGATGTCGCGGTGGGTAAACACAACTTCTTGCTGCGTCCGCAGGGGAGAATCATCGAAGACTACATTGATAGCGCCGGTAATATTCTGCTGCGCAAAAGCTTTGACGAGAAAAAGGGCAACGTGCAGCTAAGCCATCTTGAAATTGCCCTGGCGGGCGGCGAAGTCAAACGCTTTGCTCAGGAAGAGGCGTTTTATGCGTGGATGCTGGAAACCCGGCTGGCGGAAAAAGGGCGCTGGCATTTTATCGTCGATAAAAATAAAACGTGGAAAAGCTTCGTCTGCTCGCGGCCCGCACAGCGCATGGCGTGTACGCTGAGCGCGATTATTCACTCCCATCATCAGCTGTCTAACGGCGCGCTGAAAAGCTCCTACCGGCATATCCTCGAACAGCCGGAGCTTGTCGATCGGCTGATTGTCCTCACCGATGAGCAGTGGCAGGACCTGCAGCTGGAGGGCTTCCCGGCCGCGCGGATGGCGGTGATCCCCAATCATCTCGATAACGGCAATATTCCGGCGAACCCGCAGAAAGCGCCGTCGCAGACGGTCATTTATCTGGCGCGCTACTCAGAAGAGAAGCAGCATGCTTTGCTGCTGAACGCCTTTCGTAAAGTGCTGACGGCGATCCCCGATGCGCAGCTGCACACCTACGGGGTCGGGCCGCTGCGGCGCAGCTTAAGCGCGCGGGTGGCGGAGTGGGGGCTGGAGAAGGCGATCCATATCAACGGCTTCACCTCCGACATCGCGCAGGCGCATAAAACGGCCTGCTGCACGGTACTTTGTTCGACTCAGGAGGGGCAGTCTCTCTCCGCCGTGGAGGCGATGGCCTACGGTACGCCGCTGATTAGCTTTGCCATTAAGTACGGTCCGCGCGACATCCTGCAGGACAGGGAGGCGGGGATTCTGGTGCCCTGCGGCGATGAGGAGGCCCTGGCGGCGGCGCTGATCGCCGTTATTTCCGACAAGTCGCTGCAGCAAAGTATGCAGCAGGCCGCGCTGCGCAACGCCCAGCGCTACTACGGCAGCGCTATCGCCGGACGCTGGGCGGTATGGCTGCAGACAAGCGAGCGTCAGCTGGATGCCGGCGCGGAGCGCGGAAACGGGCTGGAAAAAAAGCGTCCTCGGGCGGTTAACGTTGGCTAACCGTCAGCGCCTTTTTTATTCCCGCAGCCCTCAGGCGTGGCGATGAGGCGAGTCATCGCGCTCCTGCTGGCATCCTGCTGCTGTTCGCCGCTGCTGGCGCGCGATGTTGTGCAGGTTTCCCGCTGCGTTCCCGGCTCTTTGCTTCATGCGCATCGCCTGGAAAAAGCGCACGTCGCGGATGACTTTCATATTTACTACAGCCTGCAGGGTAGGGACGCCCTGCAATATCCGCAGGATAGTACCGGCGACGGCGTGCCGGATGTCGTGAAAGACATTGCGAGCCAGCTCCAGGCTGCGAAATATCTCTACACCTCGCTGCTGGGCCTGCGCTCGCCGCTGCAGCAGAAAATTTATCGCCAGGCCCGACAGATCAACATCTACCTGCTGACGCTCCCCAAAGGTCACGGCCTGGCCTTCGATCGGGTGGCGGCAGAAACCATGGGTGACGGAACGGCGCTGCCCTGCGGCTTAAAAATTGTCCTTAACGCCGCGCTGCGGCCGGCGCGCAACATTACGCCAGCGCATGAATTATTCCATTTGTATCAATACGGCTACGGGGTTTTTAAACAGAAATGGTACCTGGAAGGTATGGCGCGCTGGATGGAAAATACCTTCAGACCCGCGCAGGAAAGAGTTGTGCCTTCATCCGGGGAGGTTGCCTGCGAGAGCAACGTTTCTCGCGGCTATAGCGCGGCCACCTTTTGGGCCAGCTATGCGCAGCAGGCGTTTGCCGCCACGCTAGTGCCGGATAACGCGCTGGCGTATCGCTATGTCGATGGCAGCCCGGTGTTTCAAACCCGGACGGTACCCGGCGGCGCGATGCTGGCGCCTTTTTTTCAGCAGCTTGCGCTCAGCAGCCGGCGCATTTCTGGTGAAATGAAGCTGCCCAATATCCGCTGGAGTGAACAGCAGCAGCGTGACGGGCGGTACAGTCGCCTGATTTGCCAGGCGTTAGCCGCGACGGCGCAGAATAAAAAATAAGCGGTATGCATACTCATTCTGCTGGCTGCGCGGGCCCGGATTTTGAATAAAGCCTGTTCATCTTTTCCGGCAGATCAATAATATCCGTCAGGATGCCGCGCGATAAATGGATATAGCCGTCACTCTTCAGCTTCGATAATACCCGCATGATGCCGCTGCGGGACAAAAAAGAGTGGTCCATAATATAATTCACAGCAGTGATGTTATTCTTAATTGCATTTGGTTCATCAATAAGTTCGAGCAGATGGGTACGTATAATTTCGTATGCGGAGAGTTGTGATATCGTCATGCAATGGGCATAGACTTTGGCCGAACTATAATCCTGCAGCATCGCCAGCGATTGCCAGAGATGATATTTGACGACCTGCTCATGAAAAAAACGTTGTGGAATCAAAAGCAAGCGCGATGTTTCTTTCGTTTTAACATACAGATGGCGGGTATATGCCAGCTGGCAGCTGGCGCCAAAAATAAACGGCGCGCTTTCAGCATTAAGGATCATCCCATCGCTTATGCGGTTTAACGCCACGCTCCCGTCGAATAAAATGAGGCACTGTCTTTCACCATTCCGCGTCAGGCTGATGTTGCGTTTTTTGCTAATGGTGCAGGGCGTATGCTCTTTAGCGATTATCTCAATCAATTTTTCAATATGATCGGTGGGCTTCACGACTTTGCTTAAAATTTCATCGCGGAGCAGCGAGTGATTATTCCTCTTCATTGTTACCCTTTTAAAACAATGAGTTGAAAATATTATTGAATGGATGTTGTACGCGTCTAATAATCAATAATATGCTTTCTGTTGGCAACTTATCGAACATTGCCAGGATTATTTTCCTGCTATAAATTACGATTTGTAATCTAAAACCTGTAATTCATATTAGTCAATATAAATTGATTTTTTTTATTGTTTTTTTAAGCCAGGTAGATCTTTTTTTGCGGCTGGTCTTTTTGCGCAAAAAGTCATGTTATTGCGCGTGAGGAATTTCTCGCTTCGTTTTTGATTTTTTAACGCGGCGATAAGCGGAGTGAGTCAGATAGGTATATGTGTTTATTAAATAAAAAAGCGCGGCGTTTATTTTTTATCCTATTTGCCGCATACGCGGCGGCAAGGAGGAGATGAAAATAGCCAACGGGGTTTTAAACCTGGCGGAATCCAGGCGTAAAACCCACAAATGACTAGTTGCGCAATCGAGGCGCCTGCAGCTGCTGGCGAATGGTTCTGGCCAGTTCGTCCAGCGACGGCTGTTCAGGATGTTCGTCGCTGGGCTCGCTGCTCAGCTGCGCTTCTGCGAGATAAGTGTGAATCGGCTGGCCATCATCGTCTTCCATCACCACATGATACCAGGGCGCAAGGCGCAGTTCGTCGTTAGCGGCGATTTCATCCTCTTCCGGCTCCGTGAGCGAGTACTCGGGATCGACATCGACGATCACGCCCAGGTAGCCCAAAAGCGTGTGGCGAACTTGTTGGCCGATACCGAATTTGCTGGCTATCATAAGCACCTCCTGGGAGACATGATTACCTGCTATATGCGGGCCGATTCTCCACTTTTCAAGTTACATGATGCGGCAAGCAAACCCTTTCAGATACAGTCCTTCGGGGTAGGTTGCTATCACCGGGTGGTCGGCAGCCTGGCGGAACTGTTCTATAAATTGTACATCACGTCCGGCATCCAGGGCGGCATCGGCAATGATTTTCTGAAATAAATCGGTGGTCATCAGGCCGGAGCAGGAGAAGGTCAGCAGGACGCCGCCGGGATTCAGGAGCTGAATCGCCAGCATGTTGATGTCCTTATAGCCGCGGCAGGCGCCCATCAGCTGGCTTTTGTTTTCAACAAACTTCGGTGGATCCATCACAATCACGTCAAACTTTTCGCCGGCGTCGCGATATTTCCGCAGCAGCTTGAAGACGTCGTCGCGGATGAACTCCGCTTTAGACAGATCCAGCTTGTTCAGCTCAACGTTCTGCTTTGCGACGTCCAGCGCCTCCTGCGAGGTGTCAACGCTGACAACCTGACGGCAGCCGCCCATCAGCGCGGAGATGGCAAAACCGCCGGTATAGGAGAAGCAGTTCAGCACGCGTTTATCGGCGACGTAGCGACGGGTCGCCAGGCGGCTGTCGCGCTGGTCAAGGTAATAGCCGGTTTTGTGGCCGCCCTGAATATCTACCAGCAGCTGCATACCGTGCTCGGTAATCGGCAGCAGAGCAGGCGGCAGTTCGCCAACAACCGGCCCCTGCGCCAGCTCCAGCCCCTCTTTTTTACGCACCGCGACGTCGCTACGATCGTAGATAGCGCAGTTCGGAAACAGCGTTTGCAGCGCGCTGACAATCGACGCCCGCTGGTATTCGGCACCGGCGCTCAGCAGCTGCAGTACAAAAAAGTCGCCAAAACGATCGATGGTCACGCCCGGCAGGCCGTCGGACTCACCGGCTATCAGGCGATAGCTATCGAGCCCGTCGCGGGCCGCCAGCCACTCGCGCCAGGTGTGCGCCTGCTGCAGGCGACGTTCGAAAAAGGCGTTATCAATGGCTTCATTGCGATCGAAGCTCCAGACGCGGGCGCGGATCTGTGAAGACGGCGAATAGGCGCCGCGGGCCAGCCATTTTCCCTGCGAATCAACGATATCGATGGTCTCACCTGAACGGGCTTTACCTTCCATCCGGGCGACGGCGCCGGAGAAGATCCACGGATGGCGACGCAGCAGGGATTTCTCGCGTCCTTTGGTTAACACTAAGCGGGGGAAAATGGAGTCTGTCATGGGGCTACCTTTAAGCAACGGGAATGTCGGCACCGAAAAAATGGCGCGTAGGTTAGCACAAGTGGCTGAGGCAAGCACCATTCCACCGGTATCGACAAGTGAGCGTTTCGGCACAAAACGCAGGCGCTTTGGCACAATAAAAAACATGCCGGGATCTTACAGTATTTCCTCACCTTACGGAGGAAAATACGATGAAAACAGGATTGAAGGTCGCAGCCGCGATGATGGTTATTATGAGCGGGACGGTGATTGCCGCGCCGTTTAGCGTCAGCAGCGCGGATATGCGCGACGGCCAGACGCTGGCGCAGACGCACTGGTTTGGCGGTTTCGGCTGCACCGGCGGCAATATCTCACCGCAGATCGCCTGGAAAAATGCACCGGCGGGTACCCGCAGTTTCGCGGTGACCGCTTACGATCCGGATGCGCCGACCGGGAGCGGCTGGTGGCACTGGACGGTGGTGAATATTGCCCAACAGGTGACTGGCTTAGCCGCTGGCGCCGGAGACAAAAATAACGCTAAACTGCCCGCCGGGGCGATACAGGGGCGCAATGACTTTGGCTATGCGGGTTTTGGCGGCGCGTGTCCGCCCGCCGGAGATAAACCGCATCGCTACCGCTTTACGGTATGGGCGCTTGATACCCCGACGTTGCCCATTGATGGCGAGGCCAGCGGGGCGTTAGTCGGATTTATGTTACACAGCCACGCTATCGCCAGCGCGCAGTTAACGGCGCTGGCCGGAAGATAATAAAAAGGGCGGCATGATGCGGAACATCCATTTTCACCATAACGCGTTAACGGCGGCGGAAATCACTACCCGTCGTTTATGCAAACTGCACCGCGTCACGCTGTTCTCGCCCGCGATCTGCCGGGTAAACCGCGGCAGTAAGGTCATTGTGCAGGGCGCCAGCGAGATGCTGGCAACGCCGCAGCAACTGATTATTTTGCCCGCCGAGGTTGAGCTCGAGGTGATTAATCAGCCGGAAAACGGGCTGTTTTGCTCCGACCTGCTCTCTCTCACGCCGGAACTGCTGGCGGATTTTAAGCACCGCTATATGAGCGAGCCGCAGACCGGTCGTCTGACGTCGCTTTGCGCGCCGCTGGCGCCGGAAATGTCGTTTATGTGGCAAAGCGTCCTGCGGGCGGTACGGGAGGGGCTCAGCGCCGAGCTGCAGCACCATCAGGCGATGGGATTGCTGCTGGCGCTGTATCAGGCTGGCTACGCCGGGCCGCTGCTCAACGAGCGGCGCGAGGACATAACCGGTCAGGTCAGGCAAATTATTATGCTGTCGCCTGCCGAAGCGTGGAGCGTGGCGAAAGTGGCTAAAATGCTCTTTCTTGGCGAATCGACGCTGCGCCGTCGTTTGCAGCAGGAGTCCCGGAGCTTCCGCCAGATCGTGGAAGAGGTCCGTATGGCCTACGCGCTGGGGCAATTACAGTCGACGTCGCGACCCATTGGCGACATTGCGCAAAGCAGCGGCTACCTGTCAGGCTCGCGCTTTAGCGCCCGTTTTCGTCAGCACTATGGATTATTACCTAAGCATGTACGTTGACGGAATTTGCTATCCTCTGTATTGAGTCATTGGCCGAAAAGGGGGGAACATGGCAACGGTTTGCACGATGGCGTGGGTATACGGCTCCGTTCAGGGCGTCGGGTTTCGCTATTCGACCCAGCGCGAGGCGCTGCAGCTGGGATTAACGGGATACGCGCGCAATCTCGACGACGGCGGCGTGGAGGTTCTGGCCTGCGGAGAACCGGACCAGGTGGAGAAACTTATTGCCTGGCTGAAGGCCGGTGGGCCGCGCAGCGCGCGGGTGGACAGGGTTCTGACCGAGCCCCATCAGCCCACCAGAGAGTGGCAGAAATTCGCCATTTTGTATTAGATGCATTTAACCGGTTTAGGCAGTCCGGCGATTTTTGTCGCCTGCTTAGCCGGGCCTTTCGGGAACAGGCGGTAGAGATAGCGGCTGTTGCCTTTCTCTTCGCCAAACTTGTTCGCCATGGCCTTCACCAGCATACGAATCGCCGGTGAGGTGTTAAATTCCAGATAAAAGTCGCGCACAAAGCGCACCACTTCCCAATGCTCAACGGACAGGCTGATGCCCTCCTGTTCAGCGATAACGGCCGCCATCGCTTCGTTCCACAGGGTTGTGTCCTTCAGATAGCCTTCGCTATCGGTCTCTATTTCATTGCCTTCAAAGATAAACATGATTCTTCACATACCGCTGAAAATGGCGGCAGTGTAGCAAAAAATAAGGCCCCGCATAAGCGGGGCCTGAGTACAGACGGGGAGAGGATTAGTCTCTGCTGGCGAAGCCAAGGATGCTCAGCAGGCTGACGAAGATGTTGTACAGCGAGACGTACAGGCTAACGGTCGCGCGGATGTAGTTGGTTTCACCGCCGCGGATGATGTTGCTGGTCTCAAACAGAATGGCGCCTGAAGAGATCAGGATAAACACCGCGCTAATCGCCAGATGCAGAGCCGGCAGCTGCAGGAAAATGTTGGCAACCATACCGATAAGCACGACCACCACGCCCGCCATCAGCATTCCGCCGAGGAAGGACATATCTTTACGGGTGGTCAGCACGTAGGCCGAGCAGCAGAAGAACACCAGCGCGGTACCGCCCAGCGCCAGGCCAATCAGATCGCCCATACCCGCAGACAGGTAGGCGTTAAGCATTGGCCCCAGGATGTAGCCCAGAAAACCGGTAAAGGCGAACGCGGAAATGATACCCGTTGGCTTATTCGCGGTTTTATAGGTCAGGAACATCAGGCCGTACATACCGACCAGCGTCAGAATCAGACCCGGAGAAGGCAGCATCAGCACCGTGCTGGCCGTCGCCGTAATAGCGGAAAATGCCAGCGTCAGGCTAAGCAGGAAATAGGTGTTCCGCAGAACTTTGTGCGTGCTAAGTAGCGATGAACGGTCTCGCGACGATGTAATTATACGATCCATGAGTCACTCTCTTATGACAGATGTAATTAATAACGAAGCATAAAAAAAACAGGGCCTAAGCCCTAATGCTTTTACCCATCTTTACTCAAAGTCAGCGGGCTGAATGCAGCACATTATTCCAGGAAAAAAAGAATAAGTGGCATTTTTATTTGTTCGCCTTCCGGAGTCAGATCGAAATCTGATAACTCACTGAAAAATATTGCGTTATAGCCATTCTGCGACTAACTCTGGAGAGGGTACTCACGAAGCGTAACAAAGGCAAGGGATATGAAAATACAAAAATATAATCACATCACACGCGTACTGGTGGCCGTCGGTCTGTTCTCCATGGTCATCCCGGCGCTGGCCGCTCAGGTACCGCCGGGAACGGCGTTGGCCGAAAAGCAAGAACTGGTCAGAAATAACGGCAGCGAACCGTCGTCGCTGGATCCGCATAAAGTGGAAAGCGACGTTGAAAACAACATTATCAGCGATCTTTTTGAAGGGCTGGTCAGCGTATCGCCAACAGGAGAGATTGAGCCCCGGCTGGCGGAGAAGTGGGAGAATAAGGACAACACCGTCTGGACGTTCCACCTGCGTCCCGGTGTGACCTGGTCCGACGGTACGGCGATCACGGCGCAGGATATTGTCTGGAGCTGGCAGCGTCTGGTGTCGCCGCTAACGGCGTCGCCTTACGCGAGCTATCCCGGCAATATGCATATCGTCAACGGGGCGGAGATCGCGCAGGGGCAAAAAGCGCCCGAGACGCTGGGTGTCAAAGCGATAGATGATGTCACCCTTGAGGTCACCTTAACTCAGCCGAATGCGGCGTTTTTGGCGATGCTGGCGCACCCATCTTTGGTTCCGCTCGATAAAGTGCTGATATCGCGCTACGGCGACAAATGGACCAAACCGGAGCATATCGTAACCAGCGGGCCCTATAAGCTGTCGCAGTGGGTGGTGAATGAGCGCATTGTGGCCGAGCGCAATCCGCGCTACTGGGATAACGCGCATACGGTCATCAATAAGGTGACGTACCTGCCGATAAGCTCTGAAACCGCCGACGTCAACCGCTATAAGGCGGGAGAGATCGATATTGTGTATACGGTACCGATTAATCAGTTTGCCCAGCTCAAAAAAACCATGGGCGATCAGCTGGATGTTTCGCCGCAGCTGGCCACCTATTATTACGAATTCAACACTACCCGGCCGCCGTTTAACGACCCGCGCGTACGGCGGGCGCTGAATATGGCCCTCGATAAAGACATTATCGCGGAGAAGGTGCTGGGGCAGGGGCAGCGTCCGGCCTGGCTTATCAGCCAGCCTGACATCGGCGGGGTAAAGCTGCACAATCCAGAGTACGCCAGCTGGCCACGCGATAAGCGTATCGCCGAGGCGAAAAAGCTATTAAGCGAAGCCGGGTATAATGAGACCCATCCGCTGGTCTTTAATCTGCTCTATAACACGTCCGAATCTCACCAGCGAATTGCCATCGCCGCCAGCTCAATGTGGAAAAAGAACCTTGGCGTTGAGGCGAAGCTGCAAAACCAGGAGTGGAAGACCATGCTCGACGCCATGCATACGCATAATTTTGACGCCGTGCGCTACGCGTGGATAGCCGACTATGACGACGCCGCGACGTTTCTCAATAACTTCCGCACCGGCGACAGTGAAAATACCAGCCAGTACAGCAACCCGGCCTACGATGAGGCGCTGCGCAATGCGGCAAAAGCCTCTGACACGACGGCACGGGGCAAGTTCTACCAGCAGGCGGAGGATCTGTTAGGTCAGGATGTCCCGGCCATTCCGGTCTATCACTACGTGCGCACCCATCTGGTCAAGCCATGGGTAGGGGGATTTACGCCGGATAAGCTGGGGTATTACTACACCAAAGATATGTACATCAAAAAACATTAACGCGAAGAGGGCGGTTTGCGCTGAAAATCTGCGCAAACTGCCTGAATTTCAGACGAATAACGCGTTTTTGTTTAATTTTAAGGCAGTTGAATAAATTGGTGCTTTACAGCCTGAACAGAGGTGTTTATAGTGCGCCTCATTGGAAGCGTGGCCGAGCGGTTGAAGGCACCGGTCTTGAAAACCGGCGACCCGAAAGGGTTCTAGAGTTCGAATCTCTACGCTTCCGCCAAATTCTAAATAAAATCAATAACTTAAAGAATGGTTTTGATTTTATAGTGCATAAAGTAGTACAAAAAGCCCGTTTATACGGGCTTTTTTACATCTAAAGTCCGTCCTTTGCTCAATAAATATCCTTTCAAATACTCATCATTCAGGTGAGGGCTAATGCATTTCGAAGCGGGCTCTGTAAAGACGTCAGTGAATAATCCCCCCGGCGTTAAGTCATTTAACACACTCCGAGCAGATAAACAGGCGAGTATATAAATTATACATCACTGCCAATAGAGTGTTACGTTACCCATAATATAGACAAATATTAAGAAAAGGATAGGTTTCATGCAAATAATTTACCCAAGTGATTATTTTAATCTGAATAGAGTTGATGAAAATTATGAGGATGAATTCAACTGTGCAAGTGACAACGGAGTAAAATGTGTTTTGCTATCATCACAGCATTTATTAGATAGCAAAATTAAACTTTCAGGAAACCTTGAGGCGCATGCACCAGTTATTTGGCGAGGCTGGATGCTTAAACAGAAAGAATATAAAACATTATACAATACTGTTAAAAGTCATAGTGCGGAAATGTTAGTTTCTCCTGATGATTACGCTTCTTGCCACTATATTACGGGCTGGTACGGATCATGTAGTGATTATACACCTGAAACTATTTTACTTACTGAGAATGATGATTTCGAAAAAATCACATCACGATTAAAATGGCCTTCATATTTTGTTAAAGACTATGTTAAATCACTTACGACATCGCGTGGTTCGATAGCGAAAAATGCCGAGGAAATACAGGGGATTTTAGCCCATATTAAACAATATCGCGGAGAAATAGAGGGTGGTGTCGTGCTTAGAAAGGTTGAGGACCTAAAACCCGAAACAGAACGTAGATATTTTTCATTCTATGGAAATGTCTACTCTGCTGATGATGTTATCCCTGCTATTGTTCATGAAATAGCGAAGCATATAGGCTCCCCTTTTTTCTCAATAGATATGGTTGAGACAGCTTCATCCAATCTTCGTTTGATCGAAATCGGCGATGGGCAAGTTTCAGATATCAAAGAATGGGACGTCCAAAAATTCGTTAAGATGATTGTAAAGACCAGCGTGTCTGGATGAGTATGTTTTAATATCAGCCTGGTTTTAAGTCTTCAGGATATGAGGCTCAAGGTATGAATAAAGTTAACAATATATATACTTGTTTTTTTAAATTGCTTGGTAAAAAAATTATCAAGTATGAAACGGCCGAGATTTATTTTGATGACTGGGAACCCTGGAATGATTTACCCATAAGAATCTACTTTGATGGAGGTGAGGTAATCTCTATTGCCTGGTCTAAATTTGATGAACTATGGTTAAGTAATGATCTAACACTTCCGTTTTCGATTGAGTATAATCAAGTTCGCTGGGTGACAAATAGTCCAAAAGAAATCAGGGGATGTCTAAATAACAGGATATCATCGGTAAAACTTGGTGTGGATTATTTGGTTATTGAAAATAATAAAATAGAAGTATTTACACATTTGTTGGTTTATACAACTAACGGAATTTTGGATGTGTTTAATAATCTGGATGAAAATGGTTATTCTTTGACCTCAGGTTTTTATGAAAAAACAATGGATGTTGTATAGAGGACTTATGTCATAAATTGAATGTTGTTATTAAAGTCGCTGGATTTAATATGTTCATGCTTAAAAAGGAATGTTTGATTATACTGCGTAGTATTATGATTTTTAATCCTTTAAAAATATCAACGTCAGGCGTTATTATAAATAATGTACTATGACAAGGTCATGATGTTATATTTAAAGTAATTAATATCATTTCACTAGCAATGCCCCCGTTTCAAGTAAGAGGCATTGCTGTAAGTCGATACCTATGGTAAAGATACTTTGTTATTAGTGCCCATCAATATGCTACTTTGTGATGGTAAAAATTCCCCTTTATTTTCATCTCTTCCTTGTAATAATATTTTTGCATCATCTTTATTATAGTCACGAACGGCTTTAGCTGATAACTCACCGATAATTGTGTCAGATGAGCGTAGCCGGTTAATAATAAGAACACAGTTTGTGTCATTAAAGTCGGACATCATGTTTTGATCTCCTTCGCTATCGCCAGCAACTAATATTGGTCCTGTATTTTTATAATGTTGTTGTATAAATTTCTTTATGGTTTCGGTTTTACCTTTACCTTGCGTCTGGGGATAGTATGGATCGAGGCTGTGAGTCAATCTACCTTCTTTATCATATAAGGGATGCATTGCATAGACATGAGACTCAGGAACAGAAAAAGCATATTTTTCTGTAGTAACGATGCTTTTTATCACATCTAAAGCTGAAGCGGAAATGACATAAACATCAACACCTGCCTGCTGTAGGTTTTTATATAATGTCTGCATTTCTGGGATCAGCCTGAATCCGTTTTTCCATGTTACTGATACGATACCAGCTCGGCCTGCCATATCTGCCGGGCTTACCCATGTCACCTTTCCGATAGGCTGGTTATTTTGCCACTCAATAGTATCGTGCACTAAATCAGCTACTTCTTTTTTGGACATGCCAGAAAAAAGATACGTCACCCATGGATAAGATACCTCATGGTCGAATGACCCACCTATTGCATCATATAAATATCTCATTTTCACTATAAAATTCATATAATTGGAATTTTTTTTAATTTCATCAAGCGTTTTATTACCCGCAAATCCGCTGTAATTATTGTATAGCCATGTGTAGCTATCAATAATGTCTTGACCAATGAGGTTTATATTAACCGGTTGATGATTTTTATTATTATAATCCGAGTTAAAGTTTGAAGGCGGTATATCTTTGTAAATTATCTGTTTCAATATCTCAGGTTTCATCGAAAATTTAAGGTTTTCTAGTTGATAGATAAGCGTTGCCTCTTCGATATCCAGAAAAGCTGTTGTGTTGTCAAAATCAAAAACAGCATATAAAGAATGCGCAGGCTTCTGCTTTGCTTCTTGAATGAGCCTGTCAATTTTTCTTGAGTTGAACTCGTCCCAATTGCCGGTAACTATTTGCTTTTGTTGGGGAATTGTAGTTTCTAAATTTTGTGACACTTGATTTGTGTTACTGGCACTGGCCGTTGTTCCATATACTCCAAAAAATACGGATAGTAGTGCATATATTATTGTCATTTTCATGATTAATTCCTTTTTTAGGGTGCATTACCATCTGTAGCAAAAAGTAAAAGCTAGCTATATCAAAAATTGGCATCCTGATCATGAATGTGATGGTTATCATATTTTATGAATATATGAAAATGGTGAGGGAGTAAGCCAGAATTATCTACAGAGAAATGTTTAGTATGACAAGGTAGCAGGCCCAAAACAGTTCGAACTATCTCCGAGTGTTATTTTAATGTCACTTATCTATCTACGGCTAGTCCTGATGGTTCTTTTGCTTTCTTCGGCATCGTGCAAGCCGGTCATACAAACCCCGAGCTCTTTAATCGCTCGGGGTTTTTTCTTATGTGCCGCTATTCTGTATGCCATTCGGTTGAGTAACCCGCTCTGGCCGTTTGAAGCTGACAGGTGCGGTTCCCCTCGCAAAGTCCCCCTCATGCGCTGTTGAGGGGGGCAGGCTCAGAAGATATTGATGCTGTAGCCGACGATAAACTTCACGTCGTTACGATCGGTTTTATAGTTGCTGTCTGTCGCCCGGAAGAGCGCCGGGAGCAGGGTAAAGGAGAGGCCTTTCGCCATGCCGTCCGCCACCAGATAGCGAGCGGAAAGATCGAACGACACCATGTTCCCGTCGTACTTTCTCGCCGAACCGGTTTTACTGACATCGCTAACCACGTGCCAGCCGTAGGTTCCGGCACCGCCCAGGGTTAACTCCGGTAGATTAAGATCGGCAAAGTTATAACTCACGCCAAAACGAACCGCGCGGGCGCCGGAAACGTTAAAGTCTTCCAGCTGCGACAGCGTCGGCTGATAATCACGCTTATCGGAGTTCGCCCACGGGGTTAAGCGGAAGTTGTAATCTCCGGTGTTCGGGGCGTAGTTCTGACTATAGCCAAGGGACCACACGGTGTTGTCGTGGCTCAGGTTAAAACCAACCCCCACATAATATTCCGTTGCAGGATCTTTAATTTTCGACAGATCTTCAATGTAGCGCGCACCCTGGTAGAAGAGCTTACTCTGCAGGGAGACATCCTTTGTCAACGTATCGTGACGCTCTACCTGTGCCTGCCAGTTGCGACGGTAGCCTTTACCTTCGCCATAGCCCACGTCAAGCACGGTACTGCCAAAGTTATAGACTGCGCCCACCGTGTGAATGTAATCGATGATTGCACCGGCTTTAATGGTTTTGCCGTTGTCATCGAGTCCGGCGGCGTTGTTCTGGTGCCAGGCCGTAGTCATCGGTTTAAAATCACGGCTCCAGTCGTTCTTGAAGCGGTCGGCCCAGGCGTAGGTCAGCCTCAGTTTGTCGAGGGTCAGGGCACTGTCAAACCCGCGAAAAGCGTGAGGGTTGAGGCCCCAGCTGCTTTTTACGGTACCGGAGTTAATGGGGGTATAGCCCGCGGCCAGCTTGAAGTTGGTGCCTGCATCGCCAAGGTTGAGCTTGAGTGCGGCAACCGACACGCTCATGTAGGACTTCTCGCACGGGCTGAACTTGCCCGGCTCGCCGCAATCGTAGTCGTAGTAAAGGATCTCCGACTGACCGACGGTATGCCCGAGCTTAATGTTGGCGTTGCCCCAGAAATCAAAGCCAATAACGTCCTGGTAATAGCCTGAAATATAGCTAATTGCCACGTTACCGGTCTGGTTCTGGATCCCGGCTGGACCCAGTCCGTATTTACCGGTCGCGGGGTCTTTTACAGCACGATGACGAATATATAGTGAGGTATTGAGATTTAATTTTCCTTCATCATAAAACGCTTTCTCAAACTGAGAAGGCGCTTCATAATCCGTTTCTTCTTCCGCAAAGGCATCTGCGGCAATAAAAAGAAACAGCGGTGTACACAGAGAAACTCTGAGTCTATGACTTGTCATTATTATATACCTTATAAAACCATGTATTATAGGGCGAGGGGATGTACTGCTTATTTAAAACTCGTGTTATTTATGAGCTCCGGGATTTGCGCACCATATTTTTCGAGAAGATATTCATTATGTTTTGAGGAATTCGCAATGTTACCGCTCAAAAATACCGGCAGAGATTTATTTTCACTCCCCAGGTTCGCTATGATTTCCGCGAACAGGGTGTGCATAATAAACAGCCCGGTCATTGAGGAAACCGGCGCGAACGGCGTTGCATGCTCCGTAAGGGAAAGCACCGCATCACCGATTGGCACCTGGTTATCAATGGCGACATCCACGCAGTCCCGCAGCTTAAGGCCAGCCTTGTGCTTCGACGGTTGGGTCTCGGCATACAGAAAGCTGGTCAGCGCCAGGGTAAATGCCCCGTGCTGTTTTGCCCAGAGCGCTGCATCGACCGGAGCGGGGTTAATCCCGGAAGTTGAGATAACAATCAGCGCATCTTTACTGGTGATCGAGAATCTCTCCAGGTGCTCAGCAATATAGTCATTCTGTTTTTCATAATATGATGAGGCCGCCGCCCCCTGATGTAACATTAAAGGTTCGATAAATATTGGCCGAACCGGGGCGATTCCTCCGGCACGATAAAATACATCTTCAGCGAAAATATGTGAGTGGCCGCAGCCGAAAATATAAATTACACCTCCCTGGTTAATGATTTTTGCCAGTTCCACGGCGGTGGAAGTGATTTTATGGCTTTGCTGTTGAGTAATGTCGTTAAGTTTTTTCTGGACGATATCTAAATAGCTCTGAATTATTGTCATAACCAGTATCCTGACCATTGTGGTTGGTAGACTCGGTATAACGCTTCCATATAGAAGTAATCTCCCCAGAGATTACATTCATCGATGCCTTTACCGAGGGCATAGGCGTAAACACCGTGTTTAAGTAAGCCTTCGCAGACATCATCATCGCGGGCAGACGCGCCGCGCATTAATGCCAGCAGACATTGACGCGCCAGTTTCTGGTAACCGGCATCCGGAAAGTGCTTATGCGCTTCCAGCAGGCCGCAGACCGCAATCGCCAGCGCGGAGCTGTCTTTCGGGGCGTCCGGATCTGCAGCCAGCAGCAGATCCCAGGCGGGAACGCCGTCCTCCGGCAGGTAGCGGAAGAAATACTCGCAGGCCTGCTGCCACCGTTCGTAGTGGTCGGTTTCGCCGGTAGCCGACCAGTGAAGCGGGATGCCGAGAATGGCCCACGCCTGGCCGCGGGCCCAGCAGGAGTTATCGCTGTAGCCCTGAAAGGTTTTCCCGTGCGAAGGCGCACCGCTTGTCTGGTCAAAATAGAAGGTATGGAAAGTGGAGCCGTCTTCGCGAAAAATGTTGTTGATGACCGCCGCATAGTGGCGTTCAGCCACTTCCCGATAACGTGATTCACCGCTGATCTTTGCCGCCACGTGGAGCAGGGGAAGGTTAATCAATGAATCGATAATAAGCCGGTACTCCTGCGGGTCGTTAAGCGTCCCCCAGGCCTGGATAAAACCGGCGCTGGGGTGAAAACGGTTTACCAGCAGATCGGCCGCCGCCAGAATAAGCGGGGTTAGCGCTTCGCGCTCCGTCAGTTTCCAGTACGCGACTGCCGACAGGCTATAAAGGAAGCCGATATCGTGGTGATCGAGGACGTGGTGCGCCGCCAGGCGGGCTTTAAAACTCGCCACATTGCGTTCAACGCCGTCCAGGTAGGCGCGATCGCCGCTGAACTCCCAGGCCATTGCCTGCATCCCGGTCCAGAATCCGTTGGTCCAGTCGTTATTCTCTTTCAGAACGTAGCGATTATGGATCGTGCAGGCTGAGGGGAATTTCTCGCCGTACAGACCCATGTTACGCGCGATGCGTCGCGCGCACGCCGTCAGCTCATCCCGACAGGCGTCGGGCGTGAGGGCAGGAAAGGGCAGCGGTGTGAGGCGATTCGACAGACTCTCTTTCATGATTTTTCCCTACAGCGTGAATACGCGCTCTTTGTACTGACTCATCAGCATGTCGTTGTATTCTTTACCGCCGGGCAGATTGATGCTGCGCATCACCGGCGGCGCGATACCTTGTTCCAGCAGCATCTCGATGCAGCGGATCACCACGTTATTGATGATGAAGGCCGCAGACAGCGAGGACACCGGACCGGTCATGATGTTGCCGTTATCCATACTTAGCGTGCAGTCACCGGACGGGCAGCCGTTATCGAGAATGACATCGGCATAGTCGCGAATGCTCTCGCTCGTTGGCGTCGACTCACCGGCGTAGCGGGTGATAACCACCAGCTTCAGCCCCCTCTCTTTGACCTTGCGTGCTAGCTCAACGTGCAGCGGTTTAGTGCCGGAGTTGGAGATAATCACAAAGCAGTCTGACTCGCGCAGATCGAGCAGCCCGGAGAAGATGTCGCCAATCCCTTTCAGCGAATCAAACCAGCCGGTTGGCCCATAGAACTGGTCAATGGCTTTGGTATTGACCAGGCCGCCCGCACGACCGGCCAGCTCAACCGCGGCGGCAAACGAGTGGCCGGATCCAAAGCCGTGAATAATGCCGTTGGCTTTGACGCACTCGGCAAACAGCGCCGCCGCCTGCTCAACTTCAGCGCTCTGAGTAAGAAACACCTGATTCAGCGTCGCTAAAACATGCTGATAATACTGCTGCTGATGTGGTGACATCCCTTATCCCTTATCGGCTTTTAAAAACGTGGTGATACAGGCGTTCGGCTCTTCCGGCGTCATCTGCGCCGTCACCGCCACGCCTTTTTCCAGCAGCGCGTTGATGGCCGCGATCTCAGCATCGTTGACGCTGACCGAGCGTTTGATCTGGCGGCGATCGTCTTTGTTGGACATATTGCCGATATTGAGCTGGGGGAGGGCAATTCCGGCGTTCATCAGCTTCAGCGCCAGCTCCGGGGTCTTCAGCAGGATCAGTACGCGCTGACCGTCGTAGTTGCCGGCGAGGATATTGGCGCTGGCTTTCTCAAAAGAGAGAATAGAGGTGTTGCAGCCTTCCGGGGCTGCACTGCGCAGCAGCATTTTCTCTACATCGTTTGCAGCTACGGCGTCGTCAATCACCATAATACGGTTGGCGTTGAAGTGGCTTACCCAGCGGGTGGCCACCTGGCCGTGGATCAGCCGGTCATCGACACGAATATGCACAATACCTTTCATGATAAGTTCCTTAAATCAATGTGTTACTTAACCGAGAATATTCAGGTTGTAGCCGATAATACCTAAAGCAATCAGGACAAAAATGACCCGAGTCGAGTTCATCTTTTTGAGCCCCAGCAGCCACCAGGTGAACCCCACAACCAGCAGCGGAATAAGCCCGGGCATAATCTGGTCGGCAATGCTCTGCAGCTTGAGCGACACCTCGCCGTAGCTGAATTCGAAATTAAGATTCGCCTTCACCACCGAGGGGATAAGCGCCCCGATAACCGTCAGCCCGAGAATATTGGCTGCGCGGGTAATTTTGTTGAGGCTATTGGTCAAAGACCCCAGCAGGTTGACCCCTTCCTGATACCCTTTGCTGATGCTAAAGCGCATAAACAGCATGCGAACCAGGGCGAACAGTAGCCAGAGGACAAGCCCCACCGGGTTGCCCTGCAGCGCGAGGTACGACGCGACAGAACCGATAATGGTGGTCGGAATAACAAAGAACAGCGTATCTCCGATGCCCGCCAGCGGCCCCATCAGACCGGTTTTGATCCCGGCAACCGCATCTTTGCCCGCAAGCCCGGTCTGCTCTTCCAGGGCGATGTTCACCCCGAGGATCCCCGGCGCCATGGTGTTGTTGGTGTTAAAGAACTGGCTGTGTACCTTCGCCGCGTCCTTCTGCTCTTCGGGTTTTGCGTACTTTTTCTCAAGGAACGGATAGATGCTGTACAGATAGCCCAGACCCTGCATTTTTTCGTAGTTCCAGCCAGACTGACCGAACAGGAACCAGCGCCAGAACACGCGTTTTAGTACTTTATTCATCGCCCATTGCTCCATTTGCCGGGGATTCGGTAGTTTGCGTTACCTGTTTTTCTGAGTTGAAGACGTAAAGCGCAATTGCCAGACCCAGCAGCGCGGCGCCCAGCACCGGCACTTTCAGATAGGCCGCCAGGAAAAAGCCCAGAATCAGAAACGAGATGTTCTTCTTAATCGGTAAATAGCGCAGCAGGATGGAGATACCCAGCGCAGGCAGTAGGCCACCGGCGACTTTAAGACCGTTCATGATGGACGCGGGGATCCAGGTCACGAAGTCATTAACAAAGGTTGCCCCGAGGATCAGCGCCAACAGCACCGGCAGCATACGCGAGAGCGAAATAGGCACCTGGCCCAGCAGGTTCATCCTGGCCGCCGCCTTCACTTGACCCTCTTCAATCAGCCTGTCGGCCTTATGATGGATAAAGGTGTTGCTGAAGCGGGCGAGGATATCCAGCTGTACCATTAAGAGACCAATCGGCACCGCAATGGTGGCGCCAAACGCCGCGCCCTGGCCGCTGATGATCGCGAAAGTGGTACCCAGCACCGCACCGGTCATGTAGTCCGGGATCGACGCGCCGCCGAAGTTACCCACGCCCAGTACCAGCAGGTTCAGGGTGCCGCCGACGATAAGCCCGGTGGTCATATCGCCCATAATGAGACCGGCAAAGAAGCCCGCCATGCTCGGTTTCACTAACCCAAGCGTCGTGTTGTTGCCGTCGTATATCGCCAGCCCTGAATAAAGCGTCAGTAACGCTATCTGCCAGACCGCAATGTGCTCCATTTTTTACTCGTCTCCGTCGTCTGTGTGGGCGGCAAGCGCTGCCTGCTGTAAATGGTAAATACCATCACGCGCCGTAGTTATTATTTCATTCAGCGAGGCTGGCGAGTGACTTTCATCAATTGCCATGGCCATTTCCAGAATTAAATTTAAATTCATCCCAGAGAGCAGGGTGATATTATTCCATAGGTTGTTAGTGACAATAATCTCCATTGCGGAGTTATACGGCGAACCACTTTTTAAATCAGAGAGGATAATAATTTTGGATTTTGCTGCGCTAAGGATGGTGATTTTATCGAGAAGTTCCTGTTTAAATACTGCTATCCCTTTCTCACCATCCAGTTCAACTACATGAAGGTTTGGCTGCGCTCCGAGTATTAATTCTGTGGCCTGTCTGGCACCGCTGGCGAAACCCCCATGTGAGATTAATAATAATTGGTTCATCCTGCCCCCTTATCTGGCGTTCTTATTTCAATATAAAATGATTCTAACCGTTTCCAGGTCTCAATATATTCAATCACCTGACCTTGCTCGTCGTGGGTGTAGCGTTTCATCATGATAACGGGCTGGTGAGCCGTGAGCTCAAGGTGCTGCAGGACTTCTGGCGCAGCATCGGTCAGGGCGCAGATGGTCTGCCGATAGGGCATGGTGTACATATCAAGACCATTGTTAACCTTAAAAGCCTCATAAATAGAGCTGAGTGCCGAATTCTTAATCGTCAATTGACTGGCGAAGTAGCGGGCCGGAATATGCGAAATCTGTAATGCATAAGGTTTGTTATTATCAAACTTTAAGCGCGCAATACGATAATATCTTTCATCATCATTTAACCCGAGTTTTTCTTTAATACACGGATCGTTTTCCAGTTCACAGGCGATAACTTTAACCGACTGCATGCCTTTTAAATCGTTATCTGATTCTGAGAAAATAATGTTCTCATTTCGTTTGGCTTTCGAAACAAAAGTGCCTTTACCCTGATAGCGAATCAGGTAGCCTTCATTCACCATTTCGTGAATAGCGCGAATAACCGTGGCGGAACTGACGGAGTAACGCTCTTTTAATTCCGACTCACTGTAGAATTTTTCCCCGGGTTTAAAAGTACCGTTTCTTATTTCATCTAACAGTGCTGCCTTTATCACCTGGTATTTCGTTGACTGTGCCGTTGCTTTCATTGTTTCGCCAGTTTCTGTTTACATTTATTTTATTTCGTAGGCTTACGATACCCGTACCCGATTGTCCGATCAACCTCTCAACTCAACTTAACCGGTTAACCTGTTAAGTTATTTCCTGGACTGTGATGCATTTCGCAATTTCGCCCCGACGGAGGGGGCAGGGGCGAGGAATTTTTGCCGCAGCGGCCGGGCGTGAACGCAAACTGATTGCCGCGCTATTGCGCTGGCGAGCTGAGAAAACGGAGCGCCCGCATTCAACAACCCCGGCCAGTACATCGCGCGGGGTTTTCTTTTTACAGGGCGCCAAAGTGGTGCTTGCGTGCCCTAACGCAGCTGCGCGCAGGCTTCGGCAATCCGCTGACAGGCCTGCGTCAGCAGCCCATCTTCCACCGCGTAGGCAATACGTAAATACCCCGGCATGCCGAACGCGGACCCGTGTAACACGGCCACCTGAGTGTGTTCTAACAGCCAGTTCGCCAGTCCGCTGTCGTCGCGGAGAGTTTCGCCGGTGGGCGTCACTCGCCCAATGAGCCGCTGGCAGTTGGCAAACACATAGAATGCGCCCTGGGGAATGCCAGCGCTCAGGCCCTCGGTGGCGGCAATCATCCCCAGCACCTGCTGACGGCGCTTATCCAGCGTGTGCAGCCAGCCGTCTAAGAAGTCCGCCGAATGGTTAAGGGCAGCGACCGCCGCAGCCTGCGAAATCGCGCTGGGGTTGGAGGTGCTTTGTGATTGCAGGATCTGCATGGCGGCAATGAGCCACTGCGGCCCGCCCGCATAGCCCAGACGCCAGCCGGTCATGGCGTGGCTTTTGGACACGCCGTTCACCGTCAGCGTGCGCGAAACCAGCTGCGGCGCGGCCTGAGCAAACGTGGTGAACGGGGTATTGTCGTAACGCAGCGGCTCATAAATGTCGTCGGCCATCACCAGCACCTGCGGGTAGTCCGCCAGCACGTCTGCCAGCGCGCGTAGCTCCCGCTCGCTGTAAATCGCCCCGGTCGGGTTGCCCGGCGAATTGAGGATCAACCAGCGCGTTGACGGGGTGAGGGCGGCGGCCAGTTGTTCCGGCGTCAGCTTCCAGCCGTGTTGTTCATCGCAGGGCACAATCACCGGTTCGCCGTCGGCCAGAGAGACCATATCCGGGTAAGAGACCCAGTAGGGCGCGGGAATAATCACCTGCTGCCCGGCGTCCAGGGTTGCCAGAAAGGCGTTGAAAATAAGCTGTTTGGCGCCGCTCCCGGCGATGATCTCTTCCGGACGGTAGCGCAGCTGATTGTCGCGAGCGAACTTGGCGGCAATGGCCGCCTTGAGCGCTGCGGTGCCGGAAACGGCGGTATACTTAGTCTGGTGATGCACGATAGCTTCAATGCCCGCATAGCTAATATGGGGTGGGGTAGCAAAATCCAGTTCCCCTTCGCCCAGGTTGATAACCTGCTTGCCTGCGGCTTCCAGTACCCGTACCTGGTCAGAAATGGCCGCGGTCGGAGAAGGCCGTACGGATTGCATACGACGGGCGATTTGACTGTTATTCATAAATCCTCTTTTGTATCTAATGATTCAATTAATACAATTAGGTACCCAACATCAGCAGGAAACTCGCCGTGTCACCGATCTTTATTCTCGATAACAGCTCCGCGCCCGCCCGCTACGGTATCACCGCCAGCCTGTGGGCCAATCGTCTTGGGTTGCCCCTCTGGAGCCTTCGCCCCGACTTCGCCGGGGATGTACCCGATAGCCACCAGCACGTCATTCGTGCAGGGTACTGCGTGACCAGCGGCCTCTGGCGCAGCGATACGCTGCGTGAAGAGGTGCGCGATATCGCCCGCCTGCCGTCATCAGACGCCGTCATTGTGCTGGCGTCCTCGCAGGCGCCGCTTATCGCCGACCTGCCGGGCCAGCGGCTTTACAGCGACGAAAGCCGCCACCGTCTGACGCTCAGCGATGGGCAACACACGCTGTTAGATCTCACCGCCGACCGCTATGGCCGCTGGGATAGCGGCGTGTCGTCGTCTGCCGGCGGGTCCTTGCGCATCGCGCTGATTGGCCGCGAGGCGGACCACCGTCTGGTCTATCCCGCCACGCTCGGCTCGCTGGGCGATGCCGCGGCGTCGCTGGGGCTGAACCTGGAGGTCCATTTCTTTGCGCCGGTCAGCCTGTCCACGGGATTACACGAGCTTCAGGCCTTCCAGGGCGTGGTGCTGCCAGGCGGTTCCTCGATGGCGGCGGTCAACGGACAAATCCGCGTGGCGGAAGAGACCCTGGCCCGCGGGCAGCCAACGCTGGGGCTGTGCCTGGGAATGCAGAGCATGATGACCGCAGCCGTGCGCCGTAGCCCGGGTTTTGAATCGGCCATTCCCGCGGAAGTCGCCCCCGATGAAGCCCTGCACAGCTTTGTTCCCTTTGCCGATGGCCGTCATCGCTGCGGCGTATTCCCTTTTTCCTCCGGGCTTATCCCCGGCGATATCCGCGAAATGCACTACAACCATCGCTACTGCTTTAACCCCGAGTTATTGCCGGCGCTGTCTCCCGGCGGGGTCAGCGTGAGCGCGCAAAGCGACGGTATCGTGGAAGCCGTTTCCCAGCCTGAGCTGCCGTTCTGGCACGGGGTTCAGGGGCATCCGGAACTGATGTCCCGCCCGGATGCGCCCCATCCGCTGTTCGTTGCGTTCCTACAGGCGGCGCTTAACGCGCCAGCGTAACCCCGCTGCGATGGTCGCTGGCAAGCTCCTGCATTACGCGGGTCAGCTCTGCCAGCGCCGCGTCGCCGATCGGTTTTAACGGTGCGCGTACGGTGCCGCCGTTAAAGCCGCGCAGCGCCATCGCCGCTTTCACCAGCTGCGGCTGACCGTGTTTGCGCGCCAGCGCCCGATACGCGTACCACAGCTGATGCAAATCGCGGGCGGTGGCGGCGTCGCCCCGTTCTACGGCGCGGAAGGTATTGACGATCAGCTCCGGCAGCGCGCCGCTGTTGGTCGTGCTGATGCCGTCAAACCCGGCCATCATCGGCCCGAGGAAAGCCAGATCGGAGGCACAGAACAAACGCAGCCGCCCGCGCAGGCGGTTGGCAATCTGATCGATGGCGGTAGGGTTGAGATCGCCCTGTTTGATGCCGACCACGTTCGGGATCTCTGCCAGCCGTTCCAGCAGCGCCGGGGAGAGGGTGATGCCGATGCCCGGCGCGTTGTATACCAGAATGCCGGTTTTGGATAACGGCGCCATCTCATTGAAGTAGCTGACGATCTGTTCGTCAGTGATTTCGCTAACAAAGGGGGCGGTGACCATCGGCAGCCCGCCCAGCTCGCTTGCCAGCAGGGTCAGCTCGCGGGCGTCGCGCGGGTCGGAACTGGCGCTGCACAGCATCACCGCCACGCGGTCGTCCACGCAGCCCATCACTTCATGAAACAGCTCTCGGCGTTCTTCGACGGTCATTACCGGAAACTCACCGTAGGTGCCGCCAATCAGCAGGCCGTCATAGCCCAGATCAATCACGCGTTCGATATTTTCACGCAGCGCCGGGAAGTCGATCGCGCCGCTGGCGGTGAACGGGGTGACGGTGATGTTGAAAATGCCGCGCAGGCGTTCACGGCACTCGTTGATATCTTTCATCTTTCTTTCCTTACAGCAGCGTTAATGGGCGAGCCAGGGAACCCAGCTGGCGATATCCGGTTTCAGTCACCACCACGGTTTCGCTGACGCCGACGGTGAATTGACCGTAGATACGCAGGGCCGGCGGGATGTGGAAGGTCATGCCAGGCTGCAGCTCGGTGGTGACGCCGCTGTACAGACTGAGAATGCCGCCTTCGCCCCAGTCCGGCGCGAAGGCGATACCGATGGAGTAACCGGTGCGTTTTTTGAAGTTTTCGGTGAATCCGGCGCGGTCGATCACCTTCTGGCAGGCCAGGTGCGGCGCTTCGCAGGTGGCGCCCGGACGAATGGCGTCGAGGGCGGCCTGCAGGGCTTCCTGACAAACTTTTTCCATTTCGATGGCGATAGCGGGCGGACGGCCCAGCCAGGCGGAGCGCATCATCGCGGCGTGGTAGCGATCGTGGGCGGCGGACATCTCCAGAAAGACCGGGTCGTTATTCTGCATCATCCGACGTCGCCAGGTGCCGTGCGGCACGCCGCTGCGTGGGCCAGTAGAAACCAGCGGTTCCATGCCGACATACTCGGAACCGGCGGCAATAGCGGCCCCCATCATCGCGGAGACCAGCGCGTTTTCGTCCGCGCCGCTGCCAATCGCCGCCATCCCGGCGCGCATGCCCGCATCCACATAGCGCGCCGCGAGGGCGATTTTTTCCACCTCCGCCGCCGATTTCACCGCGCGCAGCGGTTCGATGACGCCCGCGGTATCGGCGATGGTGCCGAGCTTCGCCTGCAGGGCTTCATAGACGGCAATCGGCAGGAACCAGCCGCGTTTGTCCAGCCCAATGCGTTTGTTGAGCCAGCCGCGCTGTTGCAGCATGCCTACCAGGAAATCCACCGGGTTATCGCCATCCTGGTAGATGGCGGCGTCTGAAATAAAGGTGTTGGCGATAAAGTTAAAGTATTCGAGCTGGCGAATCACAAAGACCGGATCCCCTTCTACCGGCAGCAGCAGCGCCTGAAAGGTGTAATAGCCCGGCGTTTGCTGACCGGTAAGCCAGAAAATGTTTTCCGGGCCGGTCACGATCATCACGTCCACGCCCGCGCGGCTTAAGCGTTCGCGGGTACGCTGAATGCGCTGCGCATATTCGTCGGCGCGAAAGGCGGACTCGCTGCCCTGAATCACATTGTTAACATCTTGCATCATTAAACTCCTGGAGTAAGTTGGCCCGCGCGGCATCGAACTGCACGCCCAGACCGGGAGAGTCGTTAACGGCGACCATGCCATTGCGGTATTCCAGCCCGCTGACGGGATCGTCGGTTAATCCATCGGCGCCATACAGTTCGGCGAATGCCGGTTGCACCACGCGGCACAGCTGGAGCGCGGCGGCGGTGGCGGCATGGCCTTCATTCATCTGGCCAATCATGAACGGCACGTCGGCGAGTCGCAGACGGACGGCGGCGGCAAGCGTCGGAGCAAGCCCCCCCAGTTTCACCAGCTTGAGATGCCCCCACAGCGCACCTTTGGCGGCGATAAGCCGGGT
This sequence comes from Klebsiella sp. GN_Kp190, assembly GCF_040061795.1. NCBI lineage: Bacteria > Pseudomonadati > Pseudomonadota > Gammaproteobacteria > Enterobacterales > Enterobacteriaceae > Klebsiella > Klebsiella sp. GN_Kp190. The sequence goes on along the minus strand of NZ_JBEAFN010000001.1, from coordinate 64,139 downwards.
GATGGCCGCCTCGCTGTTGAGGCTTTCATCGAGCATGATCGGGATGCCGTAGCCGTACAGTTCAGCAAGCTGGCTATCGTTTGCCGGGCTTAACGGCTGTTCGATATAGCTGAGATTCAGCTCGCGCAGATAAGGGAACGCCGCGTGGGCCTGCGCCAGCGACCACTGGCCGTTCACGTCAATCGCCAGCGAAATCTGCTGACCAAACCGCAGCCTCAGCTTTTGCAGGCGGGCCAGGTCGGTGGCGAAATCCGCTATCCCCGTGCGTAACTTCAGCTGGGTAAAACCGCGATCGACATAGCGCTGCGCCTGCGCCAGCATCTCTGCTTCGCTGCCCCAGAACAGCGTCTGATTGGTGTGCCAGGCGGGCAGGCCAGCTGGCGCCCCCAGCCAGGCGGCGACGCTGACCCCGTTCTGACGCGCCATTAAATCGTGCAACGCCATATCCAGCGCCATGCGCGACGGCGGCAGCAGCGTGCGGTCCTCCTCGTGCAGCGCGGCAAGTTGCGCCGCGGGCTCCTGGCGCCAGTCCCAACCGTTGAGGCGCTGAAGCAGGTTGTTCAGCACCTGCTCTTCGCGGTAGCCGTGCAGGTAGCGAATGTTGAGACGCACTTCGCCAATCCCCGTCACGCCACGGTCTTCCAGGCGCAACCAGAGGGTGTCGAGCGCCGTCACCGGGCCGGAGGCGGCGGTATGCAGCGTCACGCCGGCGTAATGCAGGTCTCCCCGAAAGAGCTGCGCTTTCATAAATCGGACGCCGGCGGCAGCATGGCGAGCGCAATATCGAGATAGATATCTGCCGCGGCGATAAATTCATCGACGGGGACGAATTCATCGGGCTTGTGGGCCACGGCCAGCGAGCCGGGGCCAATCACCACGCCCTTTGCGCCCAGCGAACGGAAATGCACCAGGTCGCAGCCGCCCTGAAAACCAAACGGGCCGGGCTCGCTCTGTCCGTGACGGCGGCAGGCGGCAAGGCTTTGCTCGACAATGGCTTCGCTGCTGTCGGTTTGCGTCGCGCCGCCGGTGGTGGGCTGCCAGGCGATAATTTCCGCTTCCACGTTTGCCTGCGCGTACGCGTGGTCGAGCAGCTGTTGCAGTTCAGCTTTAACAACCTCTTCGTCTTCCCCCGGTACCATGCGGCGATCGAGCAGCAGCTCACAGCTGTCTGGCACCACGTTGTCCGCATGGCCGCCGTGGATGCGGGTCACCGTCAGGCTGGCATTGCCGACCAGATCGTGGCAGCGGCAACGCACCTGCTGGTGGTGGGCCTCTTCGATCAGCCCTAAAAGGCGCGCGGACTGGTAAATGGCGTTAACCCCCAGCTCCGGCGTGCCGGAGTGCGCGGTGACGCCTTTTACCCGCACGCGAGGACGCAAGCTGCCTTTGTGAGCCGAGAAGGTCGCATTCGATGTCGGCTCGCCAATCACCGCGAAATCAATCGCTGGCGGAGTGTCGCGTACGTAGAATTTCGCCCCTTCGCTGGCGATCTCTTCATCGGCGGTGAACACGCCCATCAAGGTGCCGGACCAGCGCTGACGGTTGGCGGCCAGCAGACGCAGGGCTTCAACCATCGCCACCAGCGGGCCTTTGGCATCGCAGGCGCCGCGCCCGTACAGGCGGCCATCGCGTTCGCTGAGGGTGAAGGGATCGCTCGCCCAGCCGCTGCTCGCCGGAACGGTGTCGATATGGGTGTTGAAGGCGAAGCACGGTCCCGGTCCATTGTGCAGGACGGCGATAACGTTGGTCCGCCCCGGCGCGTATTCGCTAAAGGAGAGATCGAACCCGGCGGTCAGCAGCCAGCCTTCCAGACATTCGGCGGCTTCACGCTCATGGCCCGGTGGATTTTCCGTATTGATGGCAACCAGCGTCGCTAAATCCTTTTTCATTCGTGCGCTGTCAACCTGGTAACTGGACATAGGAACTCCGTGATTAATGTAATATTTGCGTCAGGAAGCGCTGCGCGCGCTCGCTGACGTGGCCGGCGAAGAAATCACCGGTGCTGGCGCGATCGATAATTTCGCCGTCTTCCATAAAAAGAATGTTGTTGGCGGCCCGCCGGGCGAAGCCCATCTCGTGGGTCACCACCATGCTGGTCATCCCTTCCGCGCTGAGCTCTGCCATCACTTCCAGCACTTCGCGGATCATCTCCGGGTCGAGAGCTGAGGTGGGTTCGTCGTAGAGCATCAGCTCGGGCTTCATCGCCAGGGCACGGGCAATCGCCACGCGCTGCTGCTGGCCGCCGGAGAGCTCGTCCGGAAAGTGGTCCGCGCGTTCGTTGATGCGCACCTTCGCCAGCAGGTTGTCCGCCAGCGTGCGGGCATCAATGCGGTTCATCCCCAGCACCGTCATTGGGGCCAGCATGATGTTTTCCGCCGCCGTCAGGTGCGAGAACAGCTCGTAGTTCTGGAACACCATGCCAATACGCTGACGCAGTTTGTGCACCGGCACTTCGCCCCGGCTGATGTGCTGGCTGGCGAAAAAGACGTCGCCGCTGTCGGCAGGTGAGAGCATGTTGACGCAGCGTAGCAGGGTGGATTTTCCCGAGCCCGATGGCCCAATCAGCACCACGGTTTCCCCGCGCTGCACCTCAAGTGAGCAGTTCTTGAGCACGGTCTGGCGACCAAAAGTCTTATCAATGCCGATCATCTCCAGCAGCGGTTTCTCGCTCATGGTTCCTCCCGGGCGATTTTCGGTAATTTAAACAGGCGGGTCAGTCGCTTCTGGCTCTTGCTGCGCCGCTGTTTGGGATCCAGTACGCTTTCAAGCCACGACTGGAAGATCATGAACAGGCTGGTGAGCAGCAGGTAATAGAGACCGGCGGCGCAAAGCGCTTCGAAGTAGCGGAAGCTGGCGCTGGCGGTCTGGTTGGCGACCAGCAGCAGCTCCTGAACGGCGATAACCGACACCAGCGCGCTCGATTTCAGCATGCTGATCATCTGGTTACCCATCGGCGGCAGAACGATGCGTGCGGCCTGAGGCAGCACGATTTTTCGCATGATCTGCCCGTGGGTCATCCCGAGCGCCATGCCGGCGGTGCGCTGGCCGCTTTTAACGGCCTGCAGGCCAGAGCGCAGAATTTCCGCCATGTAGGCGCCTTCATTAAGCGATAGCGCCAGCACTGCACAGGTAAACGCGGAGAAGCGTAAGCCGAAGCCTGGCAGCACGTTGTAGACAAAGATTATCTGGAACAGCACTGGCGTCCCGCGAAACAGCCACAGGTAGAAAAAGGCCAGCCCTCTCCCGGCGCGAAACGGCGCTTCCTGCAACAGCGCCAACACCAGGCCCAGCACCACGCCACACAACAGTGAGCAGAGGGTAATCAGTAGCGTCATCCACGCACCCTGAACAAACTCGGGTGAGAGGAAGTACTGCCACATTAGTTCGATCGACATAGCTTTCTCCGGTTAATGGCAAAACGGTTTAGAAAAGGGCAACGGAGTCAGGGAAGTTCCACTTCTCAATCAATTGCTTATAGGTGCCATTTTTGACAAGACCCTGGAGACCTTTCTCCAGCAGGGCCCGGGTTTCGGTGTCGCCTTTACGCACGGCAAACGCGATATGGGTATCCGCTTCGAATTCGTCACCAACCGCGGCAAACATGCCCGCTTTTTCGGTTAACAGGGCGACGGTCCCCGGCGTGGAGAGGAACTCGGCATCGGCGCGGCCCTGGGCGACGGCGACGGCGGAGTCGGTGGCGGCGGGGAACGTCATGACGTTAATGGCCGGTTTTTTGGCGTCCAGGCAGCGCTGGTTGTCTGCCCGGGCCTGGCTCTCTTCGATCCCGCCGAGCGTCACGGCGATGTTTTTGCCGCAGAGGCTCAGGTCGCGTCCGGTGATTTTTGCCGGGTTACCTTTGCTCACCACCACGCGGCTGCCGATTTTCAGATAGGGCACGAAGTCGACCTGCGCGGCACGGGTCGGGTTGACGTACATGGCGGAGTTGATGATATCGAGACGTTTCCCCTGCAGCGCTGGGATAAGCCCTTTGAACTCCATCGGCATCGGCGCAGGCGTCAGCTGGATCTCTTTGCTTAGCGCGTTAATCAGGTCGATATCGAAGCCGGTGAGCTTGCCCTCTTTCACGAACTCAAAAGGCATAAACGTCGCCGCCGTGCCGTAGGTCAGCTTGCCCGGGGCGATGGTTTCCACCGCAGCATGGCTTACCAGCGGAAGTGCGGTCAGCGCGAACATCAAGGTACGCACGCGGCGAAACAGTAAAGAATTGCTGGACATAGTCGTCTCCTGGTTAAGATTTAAATTGAATTTATTGAGTCAATAAATACAATCAAGCGTGTGAAAAAAATGTCTCATCCTGGTGCGTATTGCACGCTAATCGTGCAGTCCTTGCTTTGTTTTGCTGCGTTTTGTTGCCCGTGATATTGTATATATCGATCACAACAATGCATTTCAGGGAACCGTTCTCCATGCAGCCTGACTCCACTGCGAGCAGTCGCCGGATCGCCCGGCAAATACTCGACCTGATATCCGAAGCAAAATTCGATCCAGGTCATCATTTACGGGAGCAACATCTTGCCGATGCGCTGGGCGTGTCGCGTACGCCGGTGCGCGCCGGGCTAAAAGAGTTGACCCGAATGGGGGCGGTTGAAGCGCGTCCGAATCAGGGCTTTTTCCTGCTTAAACGCAGCAATGAGCTGGAGCTGCTGGAGATTGAGCAGTCCAAGAGCAATGATCAGAAGCTGTACGAGCAGCTGGTACACGATCGTATTGCGGGTGCGCTGCCGGAATCGTTTACCCAGACCGAAATCAGCCAGCGCTATGATGTCGATCGCGGCGTGCTGACCCGTACGCTGGTCAAGCTATCGGAGGACGGCCTGATTGCCCGTAACGCGGGGCACGGCTGGCGCTTCCTGCAAACCCTCAACTCCGATGTCGCCCTGCGCAACAGCTACGGTTTTCGCCTGATGATTGAACCGACGGCGCTGCTGACGCCCGGCCTGCATGTGGACAGGCAGATGCTTAAACGCCTGCGCGCCCGGCATCTGCGGCTTATCACCCACCCGGATATTACGCAGGTGCCGGCAAAAGAGATTTTCGAAACCGACGCTGAGTTTCACGAGCTGCTGGCAGAAGCCAGCGGCAACCTGTTCGTGTTACAGGCCATTCAGCAACAAAACCGGCTGCGCCGTCTGCTGGAGTTTGGCAGCTATCACAATAAGCGCCGCGTAAAAGCGTGGTGTGAAGAGCATGTTGCCATCATCGATGCTCTGCGAGAGAACAAGCCGGAACTGGCGGCAGAGTTGATGAGAACGCATCTGCAATACGCCTTTGACCAGGTCAATGTTAAAAACGCCCGCGCATAACTGGCATCGCTCTTGCACATATTGCTTCTGAAAATACAATCAGGAGCACTTATGGATTTTCAGATACAACAACGTGTGGCGCTGGTCTGCGGTGCCGGCAGTGGTCTGGGACAGGCTATTGCCCTGTCCCTGGCGCAGGAAGGGGTGAAGGTGGCGGTCACCGGCCGCAGCGCGGAAAAACTGGCGCAAACGGTGGAACGTATCACCTTATTGGGCGGTACTGCCCGCGCCTGGCGGTTGGATCTCGCCGCCCCGGAGCAGTTTGATCGAGTGATTGCCGATATCCGCGAGCGGTGGGGCGATATCGATATTCTGGTTAACAACTCCGGTGGTCCGCCGCCCGCACCGGCGCAGGGGACGGATGGCGCAGTCTGGCAACAGCAGTTTTCAGTCATGGTCGCCTCGTTGATTCAGCTCACCGATAAACTCCTGCCCGCCATGCGCAGCCGCGGCTGGGGACGCATTATTACCACCACTTCATCCGGCGTGATAACCCCCATTCCCGGACTCGCCCTGTCGAACGCGCTGCGCATGAGCCTGCTCGGCTGGTCGAAAACCCTCGCCAGCGAAGTGGCTGGCGACGGCGTGACGGTGAATGTGATGGTGCCAGGGCGCATCGCGACCGACCGCGTCAGTCAGCTGGATGCTCTCAAGGCGCAACGGGAAAACAGCAGTGCGGAAGCGGTCGCCGAAAAGAGTCGTCAGAGCATTCCGGCCGGGCGCTATGGCGAACCGCAGGAGTACGGCGCCGTCGCTGCGTTTCTGGCAAGCCAGCCTGCCAGCTACATTACCGGCGCGGTGATTCGGGTTGATGGGGGATTGATCGGCGCGATTTAGCCAGCGAGAGTGCGCCATGCCAGCCGGTTCGCAACGGGCTGGCATGACTGCCTATCAGCCGCTCCGAATTGTTTATTTTGCAGGCAACGAAATCCATTACTGCAAATTTAACCCGCGGCATCGGGATCGGCTCTGACAGCGATTCATTTTCTGTATAACGGGTTTATTCTTCCGGCGTTGTTAAAGTGGAATGGTTCACCATAAATAATGCGCAAAGCGCGAGCAGTAAGGCCCCGCCGGTAAGTAGCCACCCGGCGTGGTGAAACGCGGCTAAGCTCCCCCGGGTATGGGCAAATCTGACGTAGCAGGCGGTCACCAGCGCCGCGCCCGCCATCGCCCCAACGCGCTGGAGGATATTCAGAACAGGTGCGGCATCAGCGACGTGACGGCTGCCAGCCATAGCCAGGCCCGCAGCCATCGCGGGCACAGTTGCCAGGGCTAAACCGAACCCTCTGACCGCTATTGCGCCCCCCACAAGCGTATAGCGACTTCCCGCATCAATCATTGTCAGTGGCAATGTGGCAAATGCCGCGAGCAAACCGCCAATGATAAGCACCGTTCGTGGCCCCAGCTTATCAGCGAAGTAGCCGGCCACCGGAAATCCTATCGCCGAGCCGATTAACTGAGGGGTGAGAAGCAGGCCCACTTCAGCAAGCGTTACATGGCAAACGTCGCGGAAATATAAAGGAAGCAGGAACTGACCGCCAAAATTCACCGCGCCGCCGATAGCCATCAATACGGCAGATAAAGTGAAACCCCGATGCTTGAAAAGCTCGAGATGCAGTAAGGGGGACTCAATGCGCAAAGAGCGATAAATAAACAAGCAGGTGAACAGGGCGCCCACGCTGAGCATGATGACGTTCCAGCCATATTTACCACTATTCAGGCTGAGCTCTTTCATGCCTTCCATCAGCATCGGCAGGCTGCAGAAGACCAGCGCCAGTCCCAGCCAGTCCAGAGAGAGGGGCCTGTCAGTTTTTATTGTCGGACGGGGAAGCAGCTTCCATCCGGCAAGATAGGCGCACAGACAGAACGGCACCGTGATCCAAAATAACCCTCGCCATCCGCAGATTTCAAGCAGGACCGCGCCCAGCGACGTTCCCAGCAAGGGTGCAATGACGATCGCCACGCCAATCGTGCCAATCACCCGCCCCAGACGTTCGCGTCCGACGACCAGACCAAGGATCGTTTGCCCTGCCGGTACGAGTAATCCCCCTGCCAGGCCTTGCATAACTCTTGCAGCAAGCAGCACCTCAAAACGCGGGGAAAGGGCGCAAACTGCCGAAAAAATCGCAAATAAAATAAGGCCATAGAGCCAAAGCTGCGTAGCGCCAAACCGCCTGGCCGCCCATGCGCTCAGCGGAACGCCTGCCGCAAGGGCCATAAGATACGCCGTTGCTATCCATTGTATTGCCGTGTCCGTCACGCCAAGGCCGGCGGCCATCGCGGGCAGCGCCGCGCTCAGCATCGTTGATGAGAGCATCGTTGCAAACGCCCCCAGGGTGATGATGGCCGCCTGCATCCACAGCATCGGAGGTATGGCGTTTATCGGTCGCGGATGGGTTGTTTCCTTGACCCGCTTGTCTTGATTGATATTCATAAAAAGCCCCCTAAGGACGATGTGCGAAGAAATCTATCATTGATCAATAAACCTATCAATGATAGATTTATTTGCATTAAAGATTCCGTCAGGCGCTGAGTTCAGACAAAATGGCGCTTCACAGACCACTGGCCGGTTTGATGCATCAATAAAGGGGAATATCATGGCGAAAATCCAGCGAGATCAGGTGATTGAGGCAGCATTAGCATTATTAGATGAGGTCGGCCTGGAAGCGATTACGACCCGTAAGCTGGCGCAAAAACTGGGGGTGGAATCAGCGACGTTGTACTGGCATTTCAAGAACAAGGCCAGTTTACTTGAAGAAATGGCTTCCGCGGTTTTAGCCAAACACCATTCCCTGCCTGTCCCCGAAGACATTGCTGAATGGGCAAACTGGCTGGCGGATAACGCCCGTAGTTTCCGGCGCGCTCTGCTCGCCCATCGGGACGGCGCCCTGTTACATGCCGGGACATCACCGGCCCGGGTGGGAGGGGATACGTTTCGTCCCAAGGTGGCGTATCTTGCGCGCGTCGGTTTCACTGAGGCCGACGCCGCAATGATATTACTCACTCTGAGTGAATACACCCTGGGATGCGTATTAGAGGAGCAGTCCCGCTCGGGCGGTGATGATAATCAAATTTTATCAAAGACATCGCCAGGAAGTCCCTCTATCGAATCGCTGGTTTATCCCCATCCGGATACTGCGTTCGAATTCGGTCTGTCGTTGATAATGAAAGGGTTATTAGTGCCCTGAGCTTAACGCTGTGCCGGTGACAACATGATGTGCATACCTTACGCAAAAACTATCTTGATAAAACCGGCAGCATTCAGAAGGGGAGGCGACATGTTTATTTCCGAAACAGTGATAGCCGTCATCATTGACTGGATCGACAATAACTTACATAAACCACTGCGTATAGAACAGATAGCCCGTTATTCAGGGTATTCCAAATGGTACCTGCAGCGTTTGTTCTTGCAATATAGAGGCGAGAGCCTCGGGCGCTATATCCGTAATAAAAAACTGGACTCAGCGGCCCGCGATTTACGCGAGACCGATGAGAATATTTACAGTATTGGTTTGCGCTACGGCTATGACTCGCAGCAAACATTCACCCGATTATTTACGCGTCATTTTCATTTGCCGCCCGGTGAATATCGCAAGAAAAACAAAACAGCCTGTTACGTACCGGGTAAGGCTGAATCTTAATCTCCTTTCCGATAGCCCTCGCAAAGCCGCCGCAGATAAATCGATGCGAAGAGATTTATCAAAAAATAGAAAAACAGACAGCGCCGAAAAGACAAAACCTCCTGTTCTTTGAGTAAACATGGGGAACGGCGCGGAAAACGCCGCGCCTGGTGAGTTATCAGGAGATAGCTGGTCAGCAGAGCGATTAATGGTAGGCGGGAAGCCAGCTGCCGTGTGCTTCAATAAGTTCGTCGCACAGTTTGCGGATGTCATCGATCGACAGCTCTGCGGAAGTATGCGGGTCGAGCAGGGCGGCATGGTAGATGGCTTCGCGTTTGCGCGTCACCGCCGCTTCGATGGTCAACAGCTGAGTATTTATGTTGGTCCGGTTCAGCGCTGCCAGCTGCTCCGGCAAATTGCCGACGTAGCACGGCGTGACGCCCTGGCCATCGACCAGGCAAGGGACTTCGACGCAGGCCTCGGAAGGTAAGTTGGTAATCAAACCGGTGTTGAGCACGTTACCGCCAATTTTGTAAGGCCGATCGGTTTCCATCGCTTCGATGATGTAAGACGCGTATTCATGGGTACGGCTGTGGGTCAGGCTGGTGTCATGGGTCAGCGACACTTTCTGCTGCTGCCATTGGTCAATCTGTTCAATACACCGGCGCGGATATTCATCCAGCGGGATATTGAAGCGTTCAATCAGCTCCGGGTAGCTGCGTTTGATCCAGTAAGGCATGTATTCGGCGTTGTGCTCTGACGATTCGGTGACGTAATAGCCGAAAGTTTTCATGATTTCATGGCGCACCATATCATCATGCTTGCCCTGCAGGGCGCTGGCCCGGCGCTTGATTTCCGGGTACAAATCCTCGCCGTGACGGCGAATGTCCAGCAGCCAGGCCATGTGATTAATACCCGCGATATGAAATTGCACGTCGTCGGTTGGCATATCCACGCTTTTCAACAGCGTTTCAGCACACACCTGAACGCTGTGGCACAGTCCTACCGTTTTCACTTCCGTATGGCGCAGCATGGCGCCGGTTATCGTGGCCATCGGGTTGGTGTAGTTCAGTAGCCAGGCGTCCGGGCACACGGCTTCAATATCCCGTGCGAAATCAAACAGCACGGGTAGGGTGCGCAGCGCGCGGAAGATACCGCCAATGCCCAGGGTATCGGCAATAGTCTGCTGCAGACCATATTTTTTCGCGATCGTGAAATCGGTGATGGTGCACGGATCGTAGCCGCCAACCTGAATAGCATTCACCACGTAATTGGCGTTTTTCAACGCCGCGCGGCGGTTCTCAACGCCAAGGTAGGCGGCGATCTTCGCTCTGCCCGCATTGGTATTGCGGTTGATATTATTCAACATGGCGAGGGATTCATTGAGACGGGCGCTGTCGATGTCGTACAGCGCAATCTCCACCTCTTTCAACGCCGGCGTCGTCATAATGTCGCCGAGTACGTTCCTGGCGAAAATGGTGCTGCCTGCGCCCATAAATGTCACTTTAATCATGGTATTTCTCCGTTCCCGCTGTTTTCACCAGGCAGAATGTACGCTGCGGCATGAACAGGAAATATGGCTAAATGTGATATTGGTATGGCGAAAAATGATGTCGCTATGAAAGTGTGAGCCAGCTCCGAATCTGGCTGAAACGCGGTGACTTTACTGCAGGCATCTCTGATAACGTGGGTGAAAAAGAGAGAGCGCGACTGATGCACAAGACTTTTACCCTTAATCATACCGACAATATCGAATTGAATTTGTACCAGTACGGCGAGGAGAATTGTCATAAGGGACACCGCTTTGGCCCCGCAGTCCGCCGGCATTACCTATTTCATTATGTGATAAGTGGAACCGGCACATTTTACAGTGAGTTTGGCGCTTTTCCTGTCGGCGCCGGGGAGGGGTTTCTGATCCATCCCCATGAGGTGACAACCTACTGCGCTGATAATAGGGATCCGTGGCATTATATGTGGCTTGAGGTCGATGGGCTGATTGCCGCCAGAATTTTCGAGGAGTGTCATCTTAGCCGGCAATCTCCGGTTTATCGCCCCAACCTGAATAAAGACGACTCCAGCGCCTCTGGCTACCTGCGGCAAATTGTCGAACATGGCGATGAGCATCCGCTGAAGGTGCAGGGATTGTGCTATCTCTTCTTTTCTTCGCTAATCAGCAATACGCCCGGCGAAAAGGCTTCCCTCCCTGATGACAAAACCCGGCATCTGCAAAGGGCGATCAAAAAAATTGAAAATCGCTACCACGAACATCTGACGGTTGATAGCCTGGCCGCCTATTGCAATATCAATCGCAGCTACCTCTGCCGGTTGTTCAAAGGCGCCTACGGTATAGGTCCTAAGGAATACTTGCTAAATTTTCGTATGAACATCGCAGTAAGCCTGCTGAAAAACAGCGCTACGGCGATTAAAGTCGTGGGCATTTCCGTCGGCTATGAAAATCAGCTGCATTTTTCTAAAGCCTTCAGGAAGCTGTACGGCGTATCTCCGGCTAAATGGCGGCAAAAATACCTTTCTGAACAGCAGGCGCTGAGATGACGTTCAGCGCTTATTCTCATCGGCGGTGACTCTGCGCGATCTCTATTTTGCGGGCGTATCCTGATTGAGAATGCGCGATCGACAAACATCCAGAATTTCATCTGCCAGAGAGGAGCTATCAGGACAGGCGCGGGAAAGGACCAGCGCGCCGACAAGATGCGCAATCGTATCGATCAGGTCGGCACGCGTAAGGCCTTCCGCGGCTTTCTCATTTGCTAAGGTGGCCAGCTGAGCTTCAATGCCAGCCGCAAAGGTTGCCTTAATGGCTTCAGATTGACGCGCGGCGTCACTACCCAGAGCCGACATCACACACCCCTTTGCCATGTCATCACGATGTTGGCGGGAGAGGTAATACTCCACAAACGTTTTCCGGCTCACATCGGCCGTACGTTCTGCCGAACGCGTAAAGCCGCAATGCATCGCCTCCGATAATAAATCGGCCTTGGAACCAAAGTGTTTGTAAAACCCTCCGTGGGTTAAGCCAGCCGCTGACATCAGCTCCGCTACGCCTACGCCGTCGTAACCGCGCTCACGAAAAAGTTCTGAAGCCGTTTCAACGATTCGCATCCTGTTTTCGCGAACCTGCTCTTTTGACACTTTCATGGCTTACCCCCCTCAAAACAAAGGCTAAGTATACATTGATGATGATCATAATCAAACCAGTTGACTTTATAGATGATGATCATCATCATTAATCCTGCGCCTTTACCCGCTACCCAGCAGAGGAAGAAACATGACGAATTCCCCCTTATTTCACCCCTACGAACCTGGAACGATAACGCTTGCTAACCTGAACAACATCTTGAGAGCGTACTCAGAATGAACAATAAACGTGTGGCTCTGGTGACAGGCGCTTCTTCAGGCATCGGCGAAGCGACGGCTCATCAACTTTTAGCGGCGGGTTATAAGGTTTATGGCACCAGCCGGCGTGGCTCTCAGGCGGGTACACACCGCTTTCCGCTGCTGACGCTTGATGTGACTGACGATGCTTCGGTCGGGGCTGCTATTGACGATCTGCTGCGCCTGGAGGGGCGGATCGATATTCTGGTCAATAATGCGGGCTTTGGGGTCGCGCCTGCCGCCGCGGAAGAAAGCTCTATTGAACAGGCCTGGAGCATTTTCGATACCAACTTTTTGGGCATCGTCAGGCTGACGCGGGCTGTGCTCCCTCATATACGCCGTCAGGGCAGCGGGCGCATCATCAATATCGGTTCGATTCTCGGGGTCGTGCCGTTGCCGTATGTCGCGCTTTATGCGGCCAGCAAGCATGCGGTCGAAGGGTACACGGGAGCACTCGACCATGAACTGCGCACCCAGGGCATCAGGGTTTCCGTGATCGAACCTGCCTACATAAAAACGCAGTTTGAAGCCAATAACAGAGAAGCGGATGCAAAGCTGGAAGAGTATGACCTTATCCGGGCTAAGCTGACGAAAGTGGTCAGTAAGGCAATGGCCGAAGCGGAAAGTCCGGAGGTTGTGGCTAAGGTGGTGGTTAAAGCGGCCCAGGCTCTACGGCCCAAGATCCGCTACACGGCAGGATCGCTGGCCGGTAAATTGAATTTCATTCTCCGATTCGCGCCTGCAAAAATCCTGGATAAGGTCGTGCGCAACAGCCTTCAGCTTGATGCGAGAGAGTCATCATGACATTTTCGCGACTGGCCGCGTCAGGCATCGTCGAGCGGCGTGAAGGATATGCTAACGGGCAAATTCTGTTTGCCGTATTTATCGAGCCGTTACTGGGAACCGCTTTTTTACTCGGCAATAGCGGCGCCAGAAAACATATCAGGACAAATACCAGGAAACCAGCACCATGAAAGCCTTCACGTTTAAACGCTACGGTAAATCCCCGGCGCTGGGATTTGATGACGTCGATTATCCCACCCCCGCGGCTGATGAACTTCTGGTTAAAGTTTACGCCGTTGGCCTGAATCCCATTGATAACGTGATTCCTGGCGGCCTGTTCAAACCGATTTTGTCTTTTAAACTTCCCGCAACGCTGGGCAGCGACTTGTCCGGGGTGGTTGTGGCAACGGGAAGCCGCGTGACGCGTTTTAAGCCAGGCGATGAAATCTTCGCCAGTATTTTCGACAGGGGAACCGGTTCTCTTGCCGAATTTGCGCGAGTACCTGAAAATCTCGCTGCCATGAAACCCGCAAACCTGGATTTCGAACAGGCAGCGTCGCTCCCGATGGTGAGTCTCACCGCCTGGCAGGCGCTGACAGAGAGAGCCGGACTGCAGCTAGGGCAGAAGGTGTTCATCCCGGCGGGGTCCGGAGGAATAGGCAGTTTCGCGATCCAGCTGGCAAAGCATCTTGGCGCAAAGGTGGGAACGACCACAAGTTCAGGCAACCTTGCGTGGGTGAGTCGTCTTGGCGCAGATGAGGTGGTTGACTACAAAAAGCAGACGTTTGAAAACGTGCTGAGCGGCTACGATATTGTACTCGGCACTCTCCGGGGAGATTCGATTGAAAAAGCCGTTAAAATACTCAAGCCTGGTGGCAAGATTGTTTCCCTCACCGGACCATTGGATGCCGCGTTCGCCCGTGACCGGGGGTTAAATTTCTTTTTGCGTTTTATCTTTGTGCTGATGAGCCGAAAGATCCTGCGTCTTACACGAGTGCGGGGTCTTAGCTATTCGTTTTTATTTGTCCGCCCCGATGGCGAGCAGCTCGCGCAAATTAGCCAACTCATCGAATCCGGGCAGATCGGGCCTGCGATCGACAAGGTGTTTCCCTTTGCCGAAACAAAGGAGGCGCTGGACTATCTTGCCCGGGGCCATGCTAAGGGAAAGGTGGTCGTTAGGGTGTCTGGGTCATAACCGCAGCGGTTTTCCGCTTCAACAAAAACACTTTCGTTTAAATCCGTCGTCCTTACTCTCCATCGGGAGCGCCCTGAGGACGGCCTTAGCCCGCAGGGAAAAGCGGGCGTCACGCCGTAGCGTTCACTTCCATCATTGAGATAAGCTGTCATAGGTGAGCCGATGCTTTTGTTGGCAAAGGATTTTGTCTGATACAATTTTGCTCGGGGAGCATCCGAATCTGGCCCAACAGCGTATGTCGCCTGACGCGGACGCTCCGGGCAGGTGCCGTCACCTGTGAGGATGATATTGCGCGATCCTGAAACAAGTCGAAATCGTGACTTAATTCTAAAATGGTCACTTGTTGTCAATCAAGGCGCATCACGCTAAGCTGAAAAAATGACTAAGAATATGAACGTCCCACCATCACGCGGCCCGCTCGATCACAGCGTCCGGGAGCAAATCGTCGACGCTGCCTTTGAGCATTTCGGGCATTACGGCTATGAAAAAACCACCGTGGCGGAGCTGGCTAAATCTATCGGTTTTTCAAAATCTTATATCTATAAGTTTTTCGAATCCAAACAGGCTATCGGCGAAGTGATCTGCGCTAACCGCCTGGAAATGATCATGGCCGCGGTACTCTCAGCGGTGGCTGACGCGCCGTCAGCCAGCGAAAAATTACGCCGCCTCTTCCGGGCGCTCACCGAAGCGGGGAGCGAACTCTTTTTTCACGATCGTAAACTTTACGATATTGCCGCCGTCGCCTCGCGGGAGAAGTGGCCTTCAACAGAAAGGTATGCGGAACGGCTGTTAAAGCTGATTGAGAGCATTCTTGTCGAAGGCAGGCAGGCCGGGGAGTTCGAAAGGAAAACCCCCCTTGATGAAGCCACTTATGCGATATATATGGTGATGTGCCCCTTCATCAATCCTGTTCAACTGCAGTTTAATCTCGAAACGGCCCCAACGGCGGCGGTTCTTCTCTCGTCGCTGATTTTAAGAAGCCTGGCCCCCTGATTTGTGACCATTGACTTTATTGGTCACTAGTCTGAGAATGCGGAAACCATCCTGTTATTTGATTAAGGGTTTCCCATGCTCAGGCTTCATTCAGCCCGCTTTGCCGCTTGTCTTCTGCCGTTGGCCCTCGTGGCCTGCGGTGATAACGCCTCGAGTGACGATCCGCGCACCCAGCCGCCGCTCGTCAGATCCGCATCCGTAGAACTCGCGCACGATACCTCTCGCACCTATACCGGCGTGGTGGTGGCAAGAACGCAAAGCGATCTTGGTTTTAGAGTGCAGGGTAAGATCCTTGAACGCTTTGTTGATACTGGCCAGACCGTTAAGCGCGGTCAGCCGCTGATGCGGCTGGATCCCGCCGACCTGAAGCTGCAGGCCGTGGCTCAGCAACAGGCCGTTGACGCCGCCAGGGCGCGGGCGCGAAAAGCCATCAGCGATGAGGCGCGCTACCGTGGCCTCGTTGGCGCTGGCGCAGTCTCCGCCTCGGAGTATGACCAGATCAAAGCGGCGGCAGATTCCGCGAAAGCGGATCTCAGCGCAGCCCAGGCGCAGGCAAACGTGGCGCAAAATGCCACGGGCTATGCCGTGCTGCTGGCCGACTCTGACGGCGTGGTGATGGAGACGCTTGCCGAACCCGGTCAGGTCGTTAGTGCCGGGCAGGCGGTGATCCGGCTGGCCAGAGCGGGGCAGCGTGAGGCGCTGGTACAGCTGCCGGAGACGCTGCGCCCCGCCATCGGCAGCGAAGCGCTGGCGACGCGCTATGGCGACGAAACGCAGCCCGTCGCCGCAAAACTGCGCCTGCTTTCCGATGCCGCCGATGCCACCACCCGTACCTTTGAGGCGCGGTACGTGCTGGAAGGCCCGTTAGCCAACGCGCCGCTGGGGGCGACAGTAACGCTGCACATCAAAAAACAGAGTGGGGAAAGCCAGGTCATGCAGGTGCCGCTGGCCGCGCTTTATGATGCGGGCAAGGGACCGGGCGTCTGGCGGATCTCCGCGCAGCCAGCCAGGGTCGCATGGCAGCCCGTCAAGGTGCTGAGCGTGGGCGAGGAGGCGGCGCAGGTAACGGGCGAGGTGAAGCCCGGTGAGAAGATCGTTGCGCTAGGGGCGCATCTTCTGCACGAGGGCGAGGCTGTCCGCCTGGCCGGGCAACCGGATACGGCCCGGACGGGGGATAAACCATGAGCCAGGGCCGCTTTAATCTGTCAGCGCTTGCGGTGCGCGAGCGCTCGGTCACGCTGTTTTTAATTATTCTGGTGACTATCGCCGGTATTTACGCCTTTTTTGGCCTCGGGCGAGCGGAGGATCCCCCCTTTACGGTTAAGCAAATGACGGTTATCACCGTCTGGCCCGGCGCGACCGCGCAGGAGATGCAGGATCAGGTGGCTGAGCCGCTGGAAAAACGCCTGCAGGAGCTCAAATGGTATGACCGCACGGAAACCTATACCCGGCCCGGCATGGCCTTTATCACGCTCTCACTCCAGGACAATACGCCGCCATCACAGGTGCAGGAAGAGTTCTACCAGGCGCGGAAGAAGCTTGGCGATGAAAGCAGAAACCTCCCCGCCGGCGTGACGGGGCCGATGATAAATGATGAATTTGCCGACGTCACTTTCGCCCTGTTTGCGCTGAAAGCGAAAGGAGAACCGCAGCGCCTGCTGGTCCGCGATGCCGAAACGTTACGCCAGCAGCTCCTGCACGTCCCGGGGGTCAAGAAAGTCAATATTATCGGCGAACAGGCCGAACGGATTTATATCTCCTTCTCCCATGAGCGTCTGGCTACCATGGGGCTCTCGCCGCAGGATATTTTCAATGCGCTGAATAACCAGAACGCATTAACCGCGGCAGGTTCAATTGAAACGCGCGGCGCGCAGATCTTTATCCGCCTCGATGGCGCTTTCGATGAATTGCAGAAGATCCGCGATACGCCATTTATTGCTCAGGGTAAAACGCTCAAGCTGTCCGACGTGGCAACGGTAGAACGCGGTTATGAAGATCCGCCCACTTTGCAGATTCGTAACCAACATGAACCGGCGCTGCTGCTGGGGATCGTGATGCGTGAAGGCTGGAATGGGCTGGCATTGGGTAAAGCGCTGGATGCCGAAACGGCAAAAATCAATGCCAGTATGCCGCTGGGGATGACCCTGACGAAAGTCACCGATCAGTCCGTGAATATCAGCGCCGCAGTCGATGAGTTTATGATCAAATTCTTCGTCGCCCTGCTCGTGGTGATGGTGGTCTGTTTTGTCAGCATGGGGTGGCGCGTGGGGGTCGTGGTCGCGGCGGCGGTTCCCCTGACGCTGGCGGTTGTTTTTGTGGTGATGGAGGCCGCCGGTATCAACTTTGACCGCGTGACGCTGGGCTCCCTGATTCTTGCGCTGGGCTTACTGGTTGACGACGCGATAATCGCCATCGAAATGATGGTGGTGAAAATGGAGGAGGGCTACGACAGAATCAAAGCCTCCGCCTACGCCTGGAGCCATACCGCCGCGCCCATGCTGGCCGGTACCCTGGTCACGGCTATCGGCTTTATGCCGAATGGTTTCGCCCAGTCCACCGCCGGGGAATACACCAGCAATATGTTCTGGATTGTTGGCCTCGCCCTGATTGCCTCATGGCTGGTCGCCGTTGTTTTCACCCCTTATCTGGGGGTGAAAATGCTGCCGGATATCGCAAAGGTAGAAGGGGGGCATACCGCCATCTATGACACGCCGCGCTATAACCGCTTTCGCCGCCTGCTGACCCGCGTTATCGCCAGGAAATGGCTCGTGGCCGGTTCCGTCATTGCGCTTTTCGCGCTGGCGGTCATGGGGATGGGGCTGGTGAAAAAACAGTTTTTCCCCACCTCTGACCGCCCGGAAGTGCTCGTTGAAGTGCAGATGCCCTATGGTACTTCGATTGAGCAGACCAGCGCGGCAACGGCCAAAATAGAGGACTGGTTGGAAAAACAGCCGGAAGCCAGGATAGTTACCGCCTACATTGGCCAGGGTTCACCGCGTTTTTACCTGGCGATGGCCCCCGAACTTCCCGACCCGTCGTTTGCCAAAATAGTGATATTGACGGACAGCCAGGCATCACGCGATGCGCTCAAATTGCGGCTGCGGCAAGCCGTGGCCAGCGGACTGGCGCCTGAAGCACGCGTTCGCGTGACGCAACTGGTGTTTGGCCCGTATTCCCCTTTCCCGGTCGCCTGGCGAGTGATGGGGCCGGATACCGATACACTGCGCGACATCGCGGACCGGGTTAAGGGCGTGCTGCAGGCAAGCCCGATGATGAGGACCGTCAACACCGACTGGGGATCGCGCGTGCCGACACTGCATTTCACCCTCGATCAGGACCGTCTACAGGCAACCGGCTTAACGTCCAATGCCGTTGCTCAGCAGCTCCAGTTCCTGATATCGGGCATTCCCATCACCGCCGTGCGGGAAGATATTCGCTCGGTGCAGGTGACGGGGCGCGCCGCGGGGGATATACGTCTGGATCCGGCCAAAATTGAGGGGTTTAGCCTGGTCGGCAATGCGGGCCAGCGCATCCCGCTCGCGCAAATCGGGAAGGTGGAGGTCAGAATGGAAGATCCTTTACTGCGTCGCCGCGACAGAACGCCCACGATTACCGTGCGGGGGGATATTGCCGATAATCTTCAGCCTCCGGACGTTTCCGCCTCCATCATGAAACAGCTGCAGCCGATTGTGGACTCGCTTCCGCCCGGGTACCGCATCGAAATGGCGGGGTCGATTGAGGAATCGGCTAAAGCCACCCGGGCGATGGCGCCGCTGTTCCCCATCATGATCGCCCTGACGCTGCTGATCATCATTGTGCAGGTGCGCTCAATGTCGGCCATGGTTATGGTATTTCTAACCGCTCCGCTCGGGCTTGTCGGCGTGGTTCCCGCGCTGCTGCTTTTCAATCAGCCATTTGGTATCAACGCCCTCGTCGGGCTGATCGCGCTTTCGGGCATTCTGATGCGTAATACGCTGATTCTTATCGGGCAGATTCACCATAATGAGAAAGAAGGTCTCGATCCGTACCATGCGGTCATCGAAGCGACGGTGCAGAGAGCCAGGCCCGTCTTACTGACGGCCATGGCCGCTGTTCTGGCGTTCATTCCTCTGACCCATTCGGTGTTCTGGGGGACGCTCGCCTATACCCTGATTGGCGGGACGTTGGGGGGAACCATCATGACGCTGGTGTTCTTGCCCGCCATGTATGCGATCTGGTTCAGGATCCGTCCTGAAGCCCGGCGCCATGCTGAACAACATTAAGGCGCTCGCCTGCCTGCTCAACGAGCGCCTGGCGTGACCGTCCGAAAGCAGAGAAAAGCGCCGCAGTCCGCGGCGCTTTTCATCACGCCTGAATATAGCGATGAATATTGGCTCCCATGGTGTATTGTTCGGCTGTCAGATTGGTAAAACCGGGAGTTTTTGAATATTCGGGTTATCCCGGTTCTTTTTTATTAAAGAAAAGCGTAAATCATCCGTAGCCAGAGTATGGCTCCAACGGCAATAATCATTTTCAGGATGAAGTTACTTGCCGGGAAAAAATATACCGCCGGCAGTGCGGAACGCCTGGCCTTAATGAGTAAATAAGGCGGCAATAATATACTCCACAGCACCAGCGAGATGCCGGCAAAGGCCAGGGCAGACAAAAATCCTTGCGGGGCAAAAATAGAGGCTAGCGCGGCAGGAAAATAGGTCAAAATATGGCCAGCGGGCGTGAGCCCCGACGGTTAATTTTGTTCAGCATATCCTCGAGATAATCACTCAAACCGATTGAGGCTGACATCAGTGAGGCTAAAACGGCAATACATCCAAAAGAGACCAGCATCCGTAGGCGGCCTGCCGAAGCAGGCCGGCAGCAGCTATTTATTTCGTGGCTTCAGCCAATGATTCTCTGAAGTTTTTATGGAAGTCATCGATTTGCCCGCTCTCGTGGAGCGCCGACAATGCGCAGCGCAGAATGGCGTGCCCTTCTTCAACGGTTGGATACATCGCCACGGTCGTCGCGAAGCCGCGATCGTGCAGTTTTTTGCACATCGTGATGGCGAGATCTTCGTTACCAATCAGGATCCCCCGAATCGGCATCGTCGTACCCCGGTTAATGATGTCGATCTTGCCGAAAACTTCGTCAAAATAGCGAATGACGTTCTGAAGCTTCTCCTGGCGGGCAGCGACGGTGCCGTCCAGGTGGAGATCGGCGGCGGCTACGCAGGCGGCAATTCCAGGCAATGAAGGCGGCCCACCAAAGGCGTAGGTTGTGCCGTAGGTCTTAATAAATTTGATGGTCTCAGCGTCGCGACAGGCGATAAATCCGCCGTGTGAGCCAAAGGCTTTAGATAGCGAGCCGGCGATAATAATACGTTCGTCAAGCCGATGGCCGAGGCATGACATAACGTATCCGGAACCGTACTCTCCGTAGATAGAGGTGCCGTGCGCATCGTCTATATACGCGTAGCCGTCATACTGATGCGCCAGGCGGACAATATGCGCGACGGGGGCGACGCCGCCCATTGAGCCTACGCTGTCTGATACCGAGATCGGCGTTAATCCCTGGCTGGCCGCATAGCGAAAAGCCTCTTCAATCCGCGCCTTATCCTGAAAATCAATTCTGACGACTTCCCCAAACTGCTGTAAAAGCCCGCGGTTGATCTGCAACGTCGCGTGCGCGGTCTTCTCCATAATAAAATAGGGTTTTTTGCTGAACGTAAAATGCGGCAGCGTCCCGGATGCCAGCAGCGGCAGCACTGCGATATGGCAAGGGGTCACGGCGTTAAACGTCAGAGTATGAGCCCCATGCATGATGTCGTTCAGTCGTGCTTCCAGCTGCGGGAACAGATCGACTTTTACCCGCGTTCTGGCGACAGAAACCTGCACGCCAAAACGCTCAATGGCGTCGACAACCGCTTTTTTCAGCGCCGGGTGAGTCTCTAGTCCAAGATAAGAGCATGAGACAAATTCCACCATTTTTCTACCATCGTCGAGGGTAATGACCTTGCCGTCCCTTTTTACCGCGACCAGTTCATTAATATGTTCAGAGAATACCCGGGTCTGATATTTTAGCGACCTGTCTATTTTCCTTTTTTGCCAGTTTTCCATTGCGTTACCTTCATTGTCGTGACTACCAGAAGAGACAGAATTGCCAGTGTTAACGTGCTTGCACCGAGGGTTCTGTCAAACCCCATACCGGTATCCGTTAGTTTTACGGCGAAATAGCTGATGGCGCCGGCGCTCACCGTTTGAATAAATCCGGTGACGGACGCCGCAATACCTGTTTTGCTGCCTTTGATTTGCAGTGCGATAAAATTCGCGCTCGGGTAATAGGCGCCAAGGGTGAGGTTAAAAATCATCGATCCGGCGATACATAATAGTAGTGAGTGGCTGCCGATAATAAATGGGGTAACCGCCAGCGCATTCAGGATAAATAAAATCCACGGGTTAATTATTCGCTCGAATTTGGCGATCTGATTGCCAATAATAAAAAATAATACGGAAGCAGAAAAGAGCAGCGAGTAGTGCATGGTGCTTAGCCCCAGCTGCTGCATAAAAATGGCCGGCGACAGCGAGATATAGCAAAACAGCGAACTCAAAATCAGCGAAACCAGCAGCGTTCCCTGAATAAATGCCGGGGTGATAAACCCGGAAGAGGAGGGCGCCGCGGCCGCATCATGCTGCTCAAGGCGACGCGGAGAGAGCACAAGGGTGACGACGCTAAACAGGGCCATAACCAGGAATATCGAATTCCAGCTCAGATAGCCGAGGAGTGCGGCGCCGGCCAGCGGCGCAATAAGAGGAACCACCGCGCTGGCGGAAGAAATATCGGAAAGCGCGCGCTTGAGCGTTAGCGGGGAGAACGTCTCTTTAGCGATAGCTTTAGACAGGACCGGCCCGGCGCCGGCGCCAAGGGCCTGTAATGCCCTGCCGGCCAACAGCATCATTAAACTATCGGACATAAAACAGAGGAGGCTGCCCGCGAGGAAAAGCAAAAAGCTGGCCGTCAGTACGCGTAATTTACCCAGCTTTTCGCCAAGAAATCCTGATAATAACTGGCTCGCCGCGTATATCACCAGAAAACCACTAATGGTTAACTGAATAGCCGAATAATCGGTAGTAAACGCTTTTTGTAATATGGGCAGCGCGGGCACGATCATATCTGTCGCCAGCGCGGAAACCGATGCGGCGAGAATAAGGTATAAGTATATCCTGAGCATATTAAACTCTTCGGTGAATATGGGTTAAAACGTTAGATTATTATTTATGAATACGCCGCTGCTTTTTTAGCGAATGAGCAAATCGCGATTCCGGTCAAAATTAACAGCGAGCTCAGTAAATGATAGAGATGCGGCTGGGTATGTAAAAACACAATGCTTAATATGCCGCCGGAAAGTGGAATAATATGGGTATAAATCTCACCGCGAGTCGCGCCAATAGCCGCGATGCCTTTATTCCAGAACAGGTAGGCCAGCCACGAGGGGAAAATCACCAGATACGCCAGTCCAGTAAGGAAAGCGATATCGTGGTAGGCGGCGAATGAGGTGGCGGGGTGCAGCCACAGCCAGAAAATCACCACCGGAAGTAGAATAAGGGCGCCAAGAAGCGAACTGACGGCGACGAAAGCATTGGCGGGGATACGACGATCTTTGTTACGCAACAGCGAGCAGTATACTGCCCAGCTTAGCGCCGAGCCCATTGCCCACAGATCGCCCTGGCTAAACCCTTTTAGCCCCTCAGCGTTGCTCAGGTTGCCATGCAGCAGGAGCAGCAGCACCCCTGCGGTACTAAAGATCACGCCCCACCAGTTCCGCGCCGATACCCGGTCATGGAAGATCAGGCGATTAATCATCAGCACCATACAGGGGGTCGCAGACATGTAAATCGCCGCGTTCAGCGCAGACGTCGACTGCAGACCAATATAGAGGGTTAAGGGAAAGCTCACCTGTCCACACAGCGTTAGAACCAGCAGCGTTGCGCCATTCTGGCGGAACAACGGCCGACTGTCGCGGATTTGACGCTGATACAGCAATACCAGCAGTAGTGCGGTCAACGCCCATCTCGCTTCGGTCATGAGAATCGGATCCGCGCCCTGAACGAGAATATGCCCTACGACATAATTCCCTCCCCAAAACAGGGCCGCCAGCGTGAGTAACAGGTAAGGCATGCTCATTCCTTGCATCGCTTAGAACTGTACTAAATGGTAACTTTATTTTTTTTAATATATCAATTAAATTTTATGGTTATTGGGGGATTTTATTATTTTTTTATTTTAAATCATGTGTTTAAAAATTAGTTACCTGTGTGCAAAAAATCTGATTGCAGCATATTTGTCTGTACGATAACGTATACATACCATGCATTAAACAGGGATAAATCAATGCGTAAGACAGAAAATGGTTTCACCGGGAACGAACAACATTCCGCAATGGCCAGGCTCTCTCTGGATGACATGATTGACCAGCTTCTTCACAGCAACGCGCTTTCACTGAAACTGACGGCCAATCCGCTACTGGCGGACAGAGCCTGGTACCTGACCGAAAATACCTGTACTAAGGCTTTTACCGCCAACGATCCGCAAGCGAAAAAACGTGCCCACAGCGCGCTGTTTAAACTCTACCAGGCGTGGCTGGCGGAGCCGCTATCGGCGGCGGCAAAAAACCAGTTTCATCCATTACTCTGCGGGATCAGAAGCTACATCGAATCAGAATGGCTCCGGGTGGAAAAAAAACGTTTCAGTTTCCCGATACCCGCGCTTGACGCCGGGAATATCGTTGAGGAACTCCGTCATTTATGTCAGAAACATCCGGCTTCGCACCATCCCCTCTTTGATTTCCTCTCCTCTTCCGCCTCTGCTACGCAAATAGACTATTTCTTCAAAAGCGATAGCGCGCTCAATTTGCTGTTTTTCGATCTGGTCGCGATGGGGCTGGTCGGCTCTCTGCCAGAAACGCGTGCAGAAATTGCCCAGAACCTTTGGGATGAAATAGGCCAGGGCAGCCAGGAGTTTACGCACGTTAATTTGTATAAGGATTTGCTGAAGCGCAGAGATATTGCGCTACCTGAAAACCATTTCGCCCATCTGTATGACTGGCAGGGGCTCGCCGGGTATAACGCGTTCATGCTGGGCGGCGTTAACCGTCAGCATTACTACAAATCGCTCGGCGTGATGGCGATGACGGAACTGCTGGACCCGCCGCAGTACCAGAAGCTCGTGACCGGGTGCCGTCGCATTGGCCTTACGGATCGCGACGTGCATTATTACGCGGAACATATCGAGGTTGATATCGGTCACGCCGATGGGTGGCTGAATAACGTTATCGTTCCGATCGGCAATAAAAACCCGGCTGCGCTGGAGGAGGTCTACGTTGGCGCAGCGCTGCGTCTTCAGACCTGCTGCGATTACTACGATTGTCTGCTGGAGGCGTTACGTACCGTTGTTGAACGCGAGTCAGAGGGTGCCGCCCTCTGAATAAATAAGCGCTTTTGCCGCGCTCCAGGCCGTTATTCCGGGAGGGATCTCCCGGCATTCCGAGGACTCCGCCTGCTGAGCGGCAATGGCGCCGTCAATCAGCATGAGCATCATCATCGCCACCCGTTCCGCAGGTTCCGGTTTTAACAGCAGGGTAAGAATGTCGCGGAAAAACTGGTAGAGGCGCGATTTAAACCGTGAGCATGTCGCCCGGATAGCGGAAGACGAGGTTCCATATTCAAACAGGGCGCGGGTGAACATGCAGCCGTGGAAATCCTCACAGGTGAACCAGTTATTGTAATATTCGAAGACGGCAAACAGCTTCTCGCGGCCCGAAGGTTTATCGGCGGTAATCTCCTGCAGCGCCTGCATAAACTCACTCTCTTTCTGCTGTAAAATATCAAGAATGAGCGCCTCTTTATCCGCATAGTAGCGGTAGAAGGTCATTTTGGAGATGCCCGCATTCTCCGATATCCGGTCAATACTCGGCGACTGATACCCCTCTTTGTTAAACAGAGACATTGACTGGCGGATAATTTCCGCTTGTTTTGGCTTCATACTGTTTCCCGTGGAATGAAGTAATACAGAGGGTTTCTGGTAGCGAGCAGTCATTCATTTGATATGGCGGGCGGCACGCTGCAACGACGTATGCGCAATGTCATCCCGATGGCCGATATCCCAGCCCCTGCGGTGAGCGGCATCAGTGAACGCGTTGACCCATAAAAATTGTTGTCGATTCTTACATCCGGCTGCAAAAAAAGCAAAAATCCCTCAGGCGATCTTTGCGCTACGCGAATCAGGGCTGCGCTGGGCCGTCACGTTATGCCCTTAGCCCTCCACGCTGCGCGCGGGGAGGATAAAGAGAGGCCCGGGAGAAGTCAGCATCCCCCCCGAACAGGGGGTGATGTTTTTGTGATGCACATCATAAAATAACGCCTGGTTATTGTGATGTTATTTGCAGTCAATGGATTTGCATTTGAATCAACCCGCGCTATCTCTGCGGGTTTTTTTTCGTCCGGCGATGGTCGGCGGGCGGCGACTCCGCCTGCTGTAAATAGTCCTGATACCAGCCGCTGATACGTCGGGTCACCGGATTTTCGTTGAGGTCGAAGCGCCTGCCGTCGAGCCTGTTTACCGGGGTAATACCTGCCAGCGTTCCGGTGACAAAAGCTTCGTCCGCAGTGAAGGCTTCGGCAAGAGTAAAGGATCTTTCCTGCACGCCGAGGCCCTGCTGGCGCGCCAGTGACAAGATAGTGTGGCGGGTAATACCGTTAAAGCAGTACAGGCCGTTTGAGGTCCACAGCTCGCCCTGGCGTACGATAAAAAAGTTGGTGGAATTGCAGCTGGCGACAAACCCATGAGGGTCCAGCATCAGCGCTTCATCTGCGCCGGCGTCCAGCGCCTGCAATAGCGCCTGGATCAAATTCAGGCGGCTGTGGGAATTAAGACGCAAATCGAAAACATCCGGCGCGCTGGTACGATAGGTCGAGGTGAACAGGGCAAGGCCGCGCCGTTTGGCCTGTTCATCCACAACCTTATATTCCGCCACGCAGACGATAGTGGCGCCGCCGAGGATAAAGCGCGGGTCCTGATTTGGCGTGCGCTTTTTGCCGCGGGTGATCATGAGCCGCAGATGGGCGCCGTCCGTCATACCGTTGATCTTCAGCGTGCTGTACATAATATTGGTTAGCTCCTCACGACTATGGCCGATATTGAGCTGGATAGCGGCCGCCCCGGCAAACAGGCGATCGAGATGCGCCTGAAGGGCGATCAGCTTGCCGTTCACCAGCCGCAGCCCCTCCCAGACCCCGTCGCCGCAGACGTAGCCGGAATCGAAAACGGAAACCGTGGCGCGATCGCGGTGAACGAATTCGCCGTTGACGTACACCTGCATATTGTCGTTGCGCGTATCCTGCAGGTACGCCTGACTGCTTTGAGCGGAGAGAGCTAAACTCATCATGTTTCCTTGCGGTTAAAATGCCCGTTCAGCGAAACGGGAAAGGAAGGCCTGGGTGCGCGGTTGGCGCGGATGGCGCAGCACCTCTTCCGGGGTGCCCATTTCATGAATCACGCCGTTTTCGATAAAAATCACCCGATCGGCGAAATGCCAGGCAAAGCCCAGCTCATGAGTGACCAGCAGCAGCGTCCGCCCCTCATCTGCCAGTTCACGGATGGTATGCAGCACTTCCCCCACGAGTTCAGGGTCGAGGGACGAGGTGGGCTCATCGAATAATATTATCTCTGGCGCCATTGCCAGGGCGCGAGCAATAGCGACGCGCTGCTGTTGACCGCCGGACAGGCTGCCGGGCCAGGCCTGGTGCTTATGGCCGAGCCCCACTTTTTCCAGCTGCGCGTGGGCAATGCGCATCGCCTCTTCGCGACGCATCTTTTTCACCGATATCAGGGCTTCGCTGACATTTTGCAGCACCGTGAGATGCGGGAAGAGATTAAATTGCTGAAACACCATCCCCACGCGCTGGCGAACATTGCTCAGCTGTTTTTCGCTATAGCGCCGCTGACCGCGGCTGTCGATTTTACCGAGGGTAACGCCGTCCAGTTCTACGGTGCCAGCGCTGGGTATTTCCATAAAGTTCAGACAGCGCAGCAGGGTGCTCTTACCCGAGCCGCTGCCGCCAATGATGGCGATTTTCTCACCGGCATAGATATCTAAATCGATGCCCTGTAACACGCTTTGCGCACCAAAGCGTTTGTGCAGGGCGCGTATCCGCATGACGACTTTTTTCTCTGACATGGCCTTTCTCATCATATTAAGGATGTGGACGGTAGCGGCGCTCCAGACGTGCCGCCAGGTAACTTCCGGGCCAGATCAGCACAAAATAGAGCAGGGCGACGACGGTGAAAATCTCCACCGGGCGATACCAGGTACTGCTTAGCAGCCTGCCCTGATACATCAGTTCGTTAACCGTGAGAATCGAGGCGAGGGAGGTCACCTTCGCCAGTTCAATCATGCGGTTTGTCAGGGCTGGCAACATACGGCGAAATACCTGCGGCAGGATAATACGCCGCAGCATCACGCCCGGCGGCATGCCTAAGGCTTTTGCCCCTTCCCACTGCCCGCGTTCGATGGACTGTAGCCCGGCGCGAAAAATCTCGGTGCTGTAGGCGGCGGTGTACAGGGTTAACGCCAGTGCGGCGGCGCCAAAAGTGGAAAACTGAATGCCCACCAGCACCGGAAAGGCATAGTAGAACCAGATGAGCTGGATAAGCACCGGCGTATTGCGGAACACCTCGACAAAGGCGCTGGTAAGGGGATAAAAATAGCGCGGCCCGCGGGCACGGACGACGCCAACGGCAAGCCCGATCAGCGTGCCGACAATTCCCGCCAGCAGCCATAGCTCCAGCGTAACGCCCAGTCCCTTCAGCAGTACCGGCAAGTTTTGCCAGACAAGGGAAAAGTCCCACTGATAATGCATGGTTGTTCTCTCGTTAACGTGAGTCGGAGACGGCAAGGCGTCGTTCAAGCAGCTGGCTGCCCTGGCTGATAATCAGCAGCAGGGTGAAGTACATCACCGCAATAAGCGAATACACTTCCAGGGGCCGGTAAGTCTGACTGTTGATTTGCATCGCCTGATACAGCAGCTCGCTGTACGCCAGAGACGAAGCAAGGGCGGTGGATTTGAGCAGTTCGAAAGAACGCTCAAGGAAAGGAGGAATCATTCTGCGCAGCGCCTGAGGGAAAATGACCCGGCGGAGCGCGGTGGCGCGCGACATGCCCAACGCCTTCGCGCCTTCCCATTGTCCGGCGCCGATCGACTGGATGCCGCCGCGGTAAACTTCGGCATAAAACGCGGCCGACTGGGCGGAGAGCGCCAGTACCGCGGCAGCAAACGGCGAGAGCGTCAGCGGGCTGACGACTGGCAGAGCGTAGTAGATCCAGAAGAAGTGGACGATAGCGGGAGTATTACGATAAAAGCCGATCAGTATCAGCGCCGGAAGACGGAAGAACGTTAGCGGCGAGGCCTTCATCAACGCCAGCGCAATGCCGGCCAGCATGCCGAATAAAATACTGGTGACGCCGATCTGAATGGTACCCCACAGCCCCTCCAGCAACAGCATGCGATATGGCCAGATGGCGGCAAAATCCCATTGATACGACATAGTTCTGGAACCCCTGAAAAACGCAAAACGATGGTGATGGTTTTAGAACGACATCATCTTAGCAGTAGCGAAATGTGATAATTAAATAATAAAAACCATTGCTATTATCTCTTTTGGTTATAAATATTTACGCGAGAAAGCAATGCCAAACTCTGATTCCTTAACCGCTACGCTGGCGCGTTTTGCCGGCGAACTCACCCCGGCTGCGATACCGGCGTCGGTGAAAGCCAGGATCGCTCTGCATTTTATCGATAGCCTGGGCTGCGGCGTTGCCGGCTGCGAAGACAGCGTGCTGCGGAAAAGCGCGCGGGTTATTCGTAGCCAGTACGCGACCGGCAAAAGCGCGGTGCTCGACGGTGGAACTCCGCTCTCCGCCAGCGGCGCCGCGTTCCTCAACGCCGCTGCGATAAACGCGCTGGATTATGACGATGGTTTTGAAGTCGCCGGGCGGGGGATGGGGCATCCCGGCGCCACGCTGGTGGCCGGGGCGCTGGCCGCGGTGGGCCAGGGCGGGCCGGTCAGCGGCGGGGCGTTGCTGACCTCTCTGGTGGCGGCCTGGGAAATCAATAGCCGCGTGATTATCTCTCAGCAGCCGAGTCCTGAACGGTTTCAACAAGTGTACGGCGTGTGCCAGCACGAATCGCTGGGGGCGGCGGTGGCGTATGGTTTACTGCGCGGCTGCGATGCCGCGGGGCTGGAAAATAGCCTGGGACTGGCCGCCTCGTTAACCCCTTTGCCCACGTTGCATAAATACAACTGGCAGGCGCGTCCACTGGTTTCGTTTAAGGATTACAACGCGCCGGCGGCAGAGGCCGGCGTACGCGCGGTGGAGCTACACCTCGCGGGGATAGTGGGGCCGCGCGAGATACTCGATGGTGAACAGGGATTCTGGCGGATGTCAGGCTCCGACCGCTTTCAGCCAGAACGGCTGACGGAGCATCTGGCGATGCACTGGCAGCTCAGGCACGCCAGTTTCAAAGACTATCCGGTATGCCGCTGGATGCATACGGCGCTGGCGTCGTTTGAGCGTCTGCTGGACCGTATTCCGTCGCCAGAGTCGATTGAGCGGATTCGCGTTTACGGTAGTTCTACCCTGGCGCGTTTTTTCGCCGACGCGCGTCCCGTCAGCAATACCGATGCGCAGTTCAGTCTGCCGCTGGCGATAGCCTGCCTGGCGTTTAAAATCGCGCGTCATCAGTGGAGCAGCGATCGGACGCGAGGCGCGGCGCCACTCCTTGCCTTCGCTGACCGGGTTGAAATCATCGCCGATGAGACCTTTGAACAGCTGATGCTGCAGCATCGCCGTCCCGCCGCGCGCGTGGACATTGTGGTAAAGGGAAGGACGATCGCCGGAGAGCGTATCGACTTCCCGCCGGGGTGTGCAGAAAATCCGCTGCCGGAACAGCGGATCGTGGATAAATGCGAGGCCAACCTGTCATCACGCCTCAGCGCGCCGCGGGCAGCGCGGCTGATTGACGCTCTGCTGGATATGGAACGCTGCGCGGACATTGGCGCGGCAATCTCGCCGCTTCTGTCCGCGCCAGGAGAGTAGTCGCTTATTTCCACTCTTCTTTAATCACCGAGGGCACTTTGCTGATATCCACACCGCGTAGCTTAAGGGCGTCTTCATAAAACTGTTTGCTCTGTCCCGACTGGTAAATTTTGGCAAACTCTTCATTCAGAAAGTTGCGGAAGCGGGGATCGCTCTCTTTGCGCAGCGCGCCGCCGGTGCTGATGGCAATAATCGGTTTTGGCAGAATCAGGTTGCCTTTGTGCACTTTTGCCTGCTGCAGAGCCAGCGCCGGGTGAACGTACGAGAGGGCGTCGACGCGTCCGGCGTAGAAGGCTGCGACGCCTTCATCCATATTGGTAAAGCGCACCAGCTGCACTTTGGGTAATTTTTTGGTCAGTATCAGGTCCGGGCTGCTGCCGAGCGTGACGCCAATCTTAATATCCGGGCGATTGAGATCTTCCCAGCTCTCGGCCTTCACGCCGTCGCGGATCAGGACCCCCTGCGCATACCAGAGGAAGGGCTGGTCGGAAAAGTCGGCGGCTTTGCGGCGTTCATCGGTGGGGTCCAGCACCAGCATGGTATCAATCTGCCCGGCCTGCAGCGCGGCGACCGCATTTCCCCAGGTGGTCTCCACCGGCACCAGTTTTACGCCTAAATCTTTTGCCAGTACTTTACCCACGTTATAGCCAATGCCGTTCCACTGACCGGTGGCTGGATCTTTAAAATACCACGGTTCCCCCTGCGCGACGCCGACGCGCAGTTCGCCCGATTGTTTAATATGATCCCAGGTGGACTCTTCGGCATGGCTGAAAAAAGGCGCGGCGGCGATCGCCAGCGACAACAGCAATTTATGAATTTTTGTTGGCATATTTTTACCCTGATGAGAAAGTCATTTCTGAAAAACAACGTATTACGCGAACACGATAACGGAGTTTGTTATCAGTGCATTATTATTTTTTGGTTTAACTCATGCCCGAATGTTATTTGCTGATACCTAACCGGTTTCGCTTAAATTACGGCGCGTTGCACATATTATTCATAACTTAATGCGCTATTGTTCTAAGGTGCTTTATTTCCGTCGCCGAATATAAAAATTCCGTTCTGGTGGGAGTCATAGTTTGCCGGGACGTTAAAAATATCACTTCTGACAGCCAGGCTTATAAAAGAGCGACAATAATTGTCAGACGAGTGCGTCCCGGCCTGAAAATGATATCGCCGCGTCCCTCACGCAGCGTCAGGCGCTAGAGTGCAGAAGATAAAAGCGGCTCTACCGGGTAAATTTCCCTATCCACGGGCTGCTTGTATCCTGTGACCAGAGTTGTAATAGCATCTCCCTGAACTTTTCCGCTGCAGGGCTCAGCGCCGTTTCTCTGCGCAGCACGAGACCGAGCGTGCGGCGAATAACCGGCTCAACGAGCGGACGGCTGACAAGAATGTGATGCTCATCGGTCGGCATGGCCAGACTGGGAACCACCGCCACGCCAAGCCCTGCCTCTACCATACCCAGTGACGTCGACAGATGCCTGACTTCATAGAACCAGTTGGGCTTCCAGTCCATATTCTCCAGCGCTTGATCGATCAGCGAGCGGTTACCGCTTGAACGTCTAACGCCAATAAGCCTGAAGTTGGCCAGGTCTTCCCACAAGATCAGCGATTTCTGCGCCAGTTCGTGGTCCCGTCGGCAGGCTAATACGAAAGGTTCATTGACCAGCGGCGAGAAATCGATATTGGGATGTGTGATGTTTATCATGTTTATGCCGAAATCTGCGTCACCGTTTAAGACGGCTTCAAGACAATCGCTGGCGCTATGCTCGAGGATGCGGATACGGATATTGGGGTAGTGATTGTTATAGTCCCTGATGACCGAAGGGAGGAAATAGAACGCCGCGGTGGGGAGACAGGACAGGGTGACAACGCCGCTTTGATGGGTGGCCATTTCTTTAATACTCAGGATCGAACTTTCATAAAAATCTATTAAATTCTTTGCCTTAGGTAAAAACTCTCTGCCTACAGCCGTGAGTTTAATGTTTCTGGTTGTCCGTTCAAATAGCGTAGCTCCCAGCTGCTCTTCAAGTTTTTTAATCCGGCGGGTTAACGCCGGTTGGGATGTGTGAAGAAAATGTGATGCTCTTGTGAAACATCCAATTTCTGCAATTTTAACAAACGCTTGTATACCTTGAAGATCGTGCAGCATGAGATTTCACTCCAGACTTTATCGCGATGCAAACACACTAACCTAACCGCTATTTATACGCAAAACGTATTAATCGATGGTTTTATTGGCATTAGAATTATGTATTCGTCTGTGGAATCCTGACATTGCTCTTATCAATGCGTGAAACGAGAAACATAATGTTAAAGATTCCTTGTGTACTGATGCGTGGCGGTACTTCGAAAGGCCCGGTGCTTCTGGCCAGTGATTTACCGACAAAAATTGAAGAACGCGATGCTGTGCTGCTGGGCTTAATGGGCGCGGGTCACGAACTTGAAATTGATGGTATTGGCGGCGGCAGCCCCCAAACCAGTAAAGTCGCGATTGTTAGCCCCTCGGACAGTCCGGATGCTGACGTCGACTATTTATTTGTTCAGGTGATGGTCAACGAGCGCCGCGTCGATACCACGCCTAACTGCGGTAATATGCTCTGTGCCGTAGGGCCCTTCGCGATTGAAAAAGGCCTGGTTAAGGCGCAAAGTCCGGTGACGACAGTGCGGATCCGCAACCTGAATACCGGTACGCTGGTTGATGCGGAAGTACAAACGCCGAATTTTTATGTCAACTATGAAGGCGATACGCACATTGATGGCGTTCCCGGCTGCGCTGCGCCGATTGGCCTGACTTTCCTTAACTCCGCCGGATGCAAGACGGGAAAGCTGCTGCCAACCGGTAACGTCGTTGATGTGATTGATGATGTGGAAGTCACCTGCATTGATATGGCGATGCCGATGGTGCTGATTAGGGCAGAGCGGATGGGCAAAACGGGAGACGAATCACCGGCCGACCTCGATGCCGATCGCGCGTTTATGAATAAGCTGGAAACGATCCGGCGCAAGGCAGGTGCGAAAATGGGGCTGGGCGATGTCGCCGATAAAGTGATCCCTAAACCGGTTCTGCTGAGCGCGCCCGGCGCAGGCGGGACTATCAGAGTTCGTTATTTTATGCCTCATACCTGCCATAAATCACTGGCTATTACGGGCTCTATCGGCATATCCACGGCCACGATAATTGAAGGATCGGTGGCCCATCACATTGTGGCCGACCAGCCGAGGACGCCGTATACCAATATTATTAATATTGAACATCCGAGCGGAAAAATTTCCGTATCTTTACTCAAAGAGGGAGAGGATATTGAGAAAACGCGTGCCGCAGTGATTAGAACCTCCCGTAAATTATTTGAAGGCACGGTTTGCGTCCCGGAATATGTTTTAGCGGAGGAATTATAAATATTTTATATCATTAATGCGGTGCAATACTGATGTCCTCTCGCGTGTAGTTGCTACATAACTCTGTACCTAAAAAAATAATGTCGAGGATTTTATGGCTATAACCCATACGAAAGATAATCAGCTTAATTCTGCTCCCGTCAAGGTCAGTAATTATATTCGGATCATCCTGGCCCTGGCGCTATCCGGCCTTGCAGAATTAGCCTCACTCTTTTTTATTCAACCTCTGTTACCCGTTCTCGCCGTCGAATATGATGTGCCGGTGAGTCAGGTGAGTATCATTCTCTCCGCAGAAACGGCGCTTCTGGCTATCGGTTTATTATTCACCGGAACGCTGTCCGATCATTACGGCAGAAAAAAATTAATTATCGTTTCGCTGCTACTTGGCGGACTGCTGACGATGCTCTGTCCTCTGGTCGAATCATGGGCGATGCTGGTGGCCCTGCGTGCGGTTATTGGCCTGGCGCTCAGCGGTATCGCTGCTGCCGCAACCGCCTATATCAGCGAGGAGGTCGCGCCGGTGGTGGCGGGGGTGGTCACCGGATACTTCGTTTTTGGTAACTCGATGGGAGGGATGTCCGGGCGTATTGTGGCCAGCCAGCTGATCGACCATATCTCAATAAATACCATTTTCTATGGTTTTGCGATCAGCCTGATTTTGGTGGCTTTGCTGGTTTACTTTTTACTCCCGGCGTCTCAGAACTTTAAGCCAACGCAA
The DNA here is from genome assembly GCF_040061795.1 of Klebsiella sp. GN_Kp190. Taxonomy (NCBI): domain Bacteria; kingdom Pseudomonadati; phylum Pseudomonadota; class Gammaproteobacteria; order Enterobacterales; family Enterobacteriaceae; genus Klebsiella; species Klebsiella sp. GN_Kp190. Next base: position 29,581 of record NZ_JBEAFN010000001.1, on the reverse strand, counting down.
AACCTCAACGTTCTTCGCGTGGTGAAAGGCGCGGCATCTCACTTTAAAAATAAAAAGCTGGCGTTAGCCTTTGTGATTAGCTTCATCATCTTTGGGGTATTCACCTCTCTCTATAACTACCTGGCTTTCTTCCTGAAAGGCGAACCCTTTCATATTTCTCCGGCGAATGCGGGCCTGCTCTCCTTTAGCTTTGCCTTAAGCTTTTTCACCGCCCCTCAGGCGGGACGACTTTCCGCAAAATACGGCAGTATGAGAGTCCTGCGCGCGCTGTTTGTGATGATGGCGCTGGGAATGCTGCTGACTTTAACGTCTAACGTCGTCACCTTTATTATCGGCGCGGTCATTTTTACCGGTTGTTTCTTTGGTTGTCACTCCATTGGCTTAAGCTGGGTAAGTAAAAATGCAACGCATGCACGTGGCCAGGCCGTCGCGCTGTATCTGTTCTTCTACTACATGGGCGGCTCAGTGATTGGTTTCGTGAACGGCTTTGTTTTCCACTCTATGGGCTGGCAGGGGATGACGGGATTCATTATTGCGCTACTGGCCGTGGGGGCGGTGGTTGCAACGTATTTGTCTTCCAGCGAAACAAAAGCCATGGTTCCGGTTGAGTCTTAAACCCTTCGTGGCGAAGTGAATGACTCACGTCATCTCCAGTGGCGTGAGTAAAGAAATTCAATGTTAGTAAGGTGTCATCATGAAATTAGCAAGCTATGTTCATCATGGTCGTAAGAGTTATGGAATATTGACGGATACAGGCATTATTGACCTGGGTAGCAAGATTGGTCATCAATATCGTACGCTGAAGGACTTACTGCAGTGGGGCGCTATTGAGATCGCCGGCCAATATGTTAATTATCCGGTCGATGTTATGATGGCTGATATTACTTTTTTACCGGTCATTGAAAATCCGGGGAAAATTTTCTGCGTCGGTATGAACTATGCGGAAAAAAGAAAAGAGTTTTCTGAAACCAGCGATGCGCCGACCCTCTTTATTCGTTTTCCTGACTCGCAAACCGGTCATGCAACGCCGATATTAAAACCCGCGCTATCCAATGAATTTGATTATGAAGGTGAGCTGGCCGTTATTATTGGCAAACCGGGTATGAATATCGATACTGACGCTGCCCTGAGCCATGTTGCAGGCTATAGCTGCTATATGGATGGATCGGTGCGCGACTGGCAGCATGCCTGGTTTACCGCCGGGAAAAACTGGCGGCAGACCGGCGCGTTTGGTCCCTGCCTGACAACTGTTGATGAAATACCCGATCCCCACCGCTTGTCTATTCAAACCTATTTGAACGGCATTATGGTTCAGAATGATTCAACGAGCAGTATGATCCATAAAGTTGCCGATCTGATTAGCTATATCAGTACTTTTACGGCGCTCAGCGCCGGCGATGTCATTATTACCGGCTCTCCTGGCGGCGTCGGTAAAAAAAGAACGCCCCCACTCTTTATGCACGAAGGCGATCGGGTCGAGGTGGTAATTGAAAATATTGGGCATCTCATGAATACGATTGTCGAATCAAAACCGCAGCACGAATTGCAGATGTCGTCGTCTCCGCGGGCTCAGACAAGATTATTTGACGCTCATTAAGGTATGGGCAGGAGAAACAAGATGTACACCGACCAAACGCTAGAATTCGAGAAAGTGGAAACTAGCAACGGTACCTTCAGAGACGAAATTATTCTCTTTCTGAAGAACAATGGATTAGGCATCGACGGCGACATTGAGCAATTTGTTGTCGCGCGCTGCCAGCGGCAGCTGGTTGCCTGCGCCGGGCTTGCGGGGAATACGTTAAAATGCATTGCGGTTGCCAGAGAGTGGCGCGGGACGGCGCTAGGCCTGAAGATCATTCATGAAGCGGAGCTGCAGGCTGTTCAGAACGGCGAACATCAGCTTTTTCTCCTGACGTGTCCGGATAATGTGCGGTCGTTCCAGGGATGCGGATTTTATCCTTTGGTCACCCTCGATAACAGGGCGACGCTGATGGAGAATTCGCCGGTTGGCATCCATCGCTACTGCCGCCAACTGCGGGGCCAGCATTTGGTGACGGCCGGAAATATCGGCGGGATTGTGATGAATGCAAATCCCTTTACGTTAGGGCACCAGTATCTGATTGAGCAGGCTGCAAAAGCGTGCGACTGGCTGCATGTCTTTGTCGTTGAGGAAGATCTGTCCACGTTTTCCTTTCGGCAACGGTTTGCCATGGTTCAGGAGGGGTCACGGCATCTGCCTAATATTACGGTCCATCCTGGCTCAAAATATATTATTTCTCGAGGAACATTCCCCGGTTACTTTCTCAAAGAAAAACAAATTATTAACGAGGTGTATGCCGCAATAGATTTGCTTATGTTCCGCCGTTACATTGCACCGGCTTTAAATATTAATCAGCGCTTTGTTGGTACTGAACCCTTCTGTAAGGTGACCGCGCAATATAATGACGCAATGCATCACTGGCTGGAGGATGAGATGACAATACCTGCCGCCAGTATCAAGGTGAATGAGATTCAGCGGATGACCGATATGAATAATTTTCCCATCTCCGCCTCTGCGGTCAGGAAATTGTTAAGTCACGAAGATATGCACACCGTTAAAAGTATGGTGCCTGCAACTACGATGCCTTATTTATATAAATGGTTATCAGCGAATCAATCTAAGCAGCCCGATTTAGATATGGTTGATGCTTAATAAATCATTGTTCAGGATATTTATATGAAAATATTACATGCGGCAATCGCCGGGACGCTGGAATCCAGCGACCTGGTTGTCAAAGTCAGCCCCTACGATGATGGGCTCGATATTACTATCAACAGCGAAGTGTACAAACAATTTGGTGAACAGATTACGGCGGTGGTTAATGAAACACTTTCCGCATTAAACGTTACGCAGGGGCAAATTATTGTTGAGGATAAGGGTGCGCTGGACTGCGTTATCCGCGCCAGAATGCAGGCGGCGATTTTACGGGGAACGGCCAGCAACGAAATTGCGTGGGAAAAATTATGATGAAAAAATTACGCCGTAGCATGCTTTTTTTACCGGGTTCAAGCGCCGCTATGCTTTCAACAGCCTTTATTTATAAACCCGATTCAATCATGTTTGACCTGGAAGATGCGGTCTCGTTGAAAGAGAAAGACAGCGCGCGGCTGCTGGTGTTCCATGCGCTACAGCATCCTATGTATAAAGATATTGAAACCGTTGTCAGGATTAATCCGCTGAATACGCCATTTGGCTTAAAAGACCTGGAAGCGGCGGTGCGCGCTGGCGTCGATGTTATCCGTTTACCCAAAACCGATACGCCGGAAGATATTTACCAGCTTGAGCGTGAAATTGTGCGTATTGAAGAGAGCTGCGGCCGCCCGGTGGGCTCTACGCAGCTGATGGCGGCGATTGAATCGGCGGTGGGGGTCATTAATGCCGTCGCTATCGCCAGGTCCTCTCAACGCCTGATGGGGATTGCGCTGGCGGCGTTTGATTACGTCATGGATATGCAAACGGAACGCGGCGACGGTACCGAGCTGTTTTACGCACGCTGCGCGGTATTACATGCGGCCCGCGGGGCAGGTATTGATGCGTTTGACGTGGTCTATGCCGATATTAATGACGAGGCCGGCTTTTTGAAAGAAGTGGATTTGATTAAACGTATGGGCTTTAACGGTAAGTCGCTTATTAATCCGCGGCAGATAGAGATCTTACATAATGCCTATGCCCCCACTCAGGAAGAAGTTGATTACGCGGAGCGTGTTATTGCCGCGGCCGAAGAAGGGGAGCGTAGCGGACTTGGGGTGATTTCACTGAACGGCAAAATGATTGACGCGCCGATCATCAACCATGCCCGGGTGGTTATTGAACGTAAAAATGCCTCCGGCATCCGGCAATAATCTCCATTCAGTCACCAGCAACAGGATTTAACTATGAATCAATTAACCGAAGCCCTTCATAATATATCCGGCGCCCAGCATCAGTATGAGGTATTTACCGGCGCAAATACCCATACGCCCTATCTTGCGGATACCCGGCAAAAATATCAGCGCAAACTTTTTGACACGCTGGATGAAGTTTTATCGCGCTGCGATTTACGCGATGGGATGACCGTTTCATTTCATCACGCCTTCCGCGAGGGTGATCAAGTGATTAACTACGTTATGGCCAGGCTGGCGGAAAAAGGCCTGCGAGGGCTGACGCTGGCGTCAAGTTCCCTGATGACCTGCAACGCGCCGCTGATCGAGCATATTAAACACGGCGTAATTAGCAAAATCTATACCTCCGGGATGCGCGGTGAATTAGCGGATGCGATTTCACACGGCCTGATGGAGGAGCCGGTACAGATCCACTCGCACGGCGGCAGGGTCAATCTGATTGAAAAGGGTGAAATTAATATTGATGTCGCGTTCCTGGCGGTCTCCTGCTGCGACGAATATGGCAATGCCAGCGGCAGCGGCGGCAAATCCCGATGCGGCTCGCTTGGCTACGCGATGGTCGATGCAAAATATGCCCGCAAGGTGGTTTTGCTGACGGAAAGCATTGAGCCGTTTCCGTATATGCCGGCCAGCATTATTCAGGATCAGGTTGATTATATTGTCAAAATCGACAGCGTAGGCGACCCGGCGAAAATCAGCGTTGGCGCCGCGCGCGTGACCAGCAATCCGCGAGAGCTGATGATCGCGCGGTCTGCTGCGGACGTCATTGAGCATTCCGGTTATTTTCGCGATGGCTTTTCTCTGCAAACGGGATCGGGCGCGGCGTCCACCGCCTGTACGCGATTCCTGGAATCCCGCATGAGGAAACACAATATCGTCGCCAGCTTTGCCTTAGGCGGCATTACCGGCAGTATTGTCGATCTGCATGAAAAGGGGCTGATTACTAAGCTGCTGGATACACAAAGTTTTGATGGCGCTGCGGGGGAGTCGCTGGCGAAAAATCCGCACCACGTTGAAATCTCGACCAGCGTTTACGCCAACCCGGCGGCGAAAGCCGCCTGCTGCGACCGCGTGGATATCGTCATCTTAAGCGCCCTGGAAATTGATACGGATTTTAACGTCAACGTTCTGACCGGCTCCGACGGCGTGATGCGCGGGGCATCGGGCGGACATTGCGATGTCGCGGCGGCGGCAAATTTAACTATCGTGGTCGCGCCCCTGATCCGCAGCCGCATTCCCACCGTCGTCAGGCACGTCACGACCCGCGTAACGCCGGGAGAGAGCATTGACGTGCTCGTCACCGACCACGGCATTGCCGTGAATCCTGCCCGTCCGGAAGTCAAAGAGAGGCTGACGGCGGCCGGTTTGCCGGTCGTTGACATCGAAGCGCTTTATCAGACATCGCTGGTAATTTCTGGCGAGCCGAAACCTATTGAGTTTACCTCGCGCATTGTCGGCGTCGTGCGTTATCGCGATGGCAGCGTCATTGATGTGGTAAGGCAGGTGAAAGAATGATCGGCGAAACAACAAACGCTTCCTGCGCCCCTCTCACCCTTGAGGAAGTCCTCAAAGCCAGAGAAGCGCGCGCGAGTGTACAACAGGCGTGGCTGCGCCGCTTCGAACAACCAATGGTATCCACCACGCTCGTCTGGCCCGGAGAGGTAAAAGATACGCCGCTTGCCCGGCAGGTTATGGCGGAGGCGACGGACGCGTTCAGCCAGCTGCTGCGGAAACATCGCTGGGGCGTTTCCAGACACGACGTTCGTTTTCAGCCCACCGGGCCCGAAGCGTTCTGGTCCGTAGCGGCGCCAGCCTGGATGATCAAGCACGTGACGGCGCATCTTGAAGATCATCATCCTCTCGGGCGTCTGTGGGATATCGATGTCTTTTGTCCCACATCCGGATTAATTAAGCGCAGCGCGATCCGACAGCCGATGCGCAAATGCTTCATTTGCAATGAGGCTGCCCACGTCTGTTCCCGTATGCGCCGCCATTCTCAGAATGAACTTGCGCAAGTGATTGAGGATTTAGCCTATGACTATTTTCGCGGTCAACGCTGAACGGGCTAAGCAACGGGAAAGCATCGCCTGGTTGGCTGCCGAGGCGATGTATCGGGAAGTGAGATTAACGCCAAAGCCCGGGCTGGTTGATGGCGAGAACAATGGCGCGCATCGTGATATGAACATTGCCCTGTTTATGGCCAGTATTCGCGCCGTCTCGCCCTGGTTTCCGCGCTTTTTTGCGCAGGGAAAGGCGACGGCGGATTTGCCTGCCCCGCAGACGCTATTGGCGATAAGGCCCACAGGACTGGCCTGCGAACAGGCGATGTTTAACGCCACGGGGGGAGTAAACACCCACAAAGGCGGCATTTTTTCCCTCGGCCTGCTTTGCGCCGCCGCTGGGCGCCTTGTTAAGCGCAACCAGATGCTTAGCCAGCGCAATCTGTGCGAGGAAACCCGCGCGATGTGCGCGAGCCTGGTTAGCCAGGAACTGAAAAGAAAGGGCCTCGCCAAAACCAAAGGCGAGCATATTTTTCAGCGCTTTGGGCTTAGCGGCGCGCGGGGTGAGGCTGAGAACGGCTTTTATACCGTCAGGCAGTTCGGGCTGCCGCAGTGGCAGAAAGCGCGGCGGGAGGGGTTATCTGAGCAGGATGCGCTGCTCAGGATGCTGCTGGCCCTGATGGCCTTCAACCCCGATACCAATGTGGTGTCCCGGGGCGGGCTGAGCGGCCTGCAGTATGTGCAGCGCTATGCGCAACGCGTTCTGAAGATAGAACACCTGGCGGGTGAAAAGCTCAGAAAAGCGCTGAGACACATGGATAAGGCGTTGATTGACAGAAATATTAGCCCTGGCGGCAGCGCGGATCTCCTTGCCGTTGGCTGGGTACTTTCCCATTACCCGGCCTGACGGGCGGTACTGAACGTGGAGAGGAAGGCTTTATGACTACCCAACGTCTGGAACAGCTCAGCGAGAAGTTGACGATTATTCTGGTACCGGGCCTGCGAGACAGCGATGAGCATCACTGGCAAAGCTGTTGGAGTCGTCGTTTTCCTTTTTGGAAGCGGATAAGCCAGCGGAACTGGCTGGAGCCGGATATCGATGCCTGGGTATCCGCTATCCGTCGGGAGCTGGCTACCTGTCAGCGGCCGGCCGTGCTGGTCGGCCACAGCTTTGGGGCGCTCGCCGCATGTCGCCTGATTCAGACGCAAAAGGTGAACATCGCGGGTATCGTCATGGTTGCGCCTGCGGAGCCATCGCTCTTCGAACTGGACGAGGCGGTACTTCCCGAGAGGCTGCGGGTGCCCAGCCTCCTGTTTGCCAGCCGAAACGATCCGTTAATGACCTTTAAGCGAGCGCAGTACTGGGCGCAATGCTGGGGAGGGCGGTTAATCGATCTGGGTGACGCCGGGCATATTAATGCTGAGTCCGGATTCGGGGAGTGGAATTATGGTCTGGAGCAGTTAGCAGAATTTTGTGAAGGCTTACCGCAATTTATTAAAAGTTAATTTTACCACCCGATATCGCTATTACATAAACAACCTTCAGATAAATAACATCTGAAACGGAGAGCATATGTTAGAAGCTTATAATAAGCATGTGGACGAACGCGCTGAAAAAAATATTCCACCGAAGCCGTTAACCGCTGAGCAAACGCAAGAATTAATTACATTACTGACCAGCAAGACCTGCGATGATAAACATGCCCTTGTACAGCTGTTAGCGCATCGCGTGCCGCCGGGCGTCGATCCGGCGGCGAAGATTAAAGCCGATTTTCTTTATCAGCAGATCAAAGAAGAAAACCCGGCGAGTATTATTGCGCCTCAGCAGGCTATTGAACTGCTGGGCACCATGCAGGGCGGTTATAATATTCAACCGCTCATTCACTTACTGGACGATCCCCGCTGGGCCAGCAGCGCAGCGGAACAATTAAGCGCCACGCTGCTTATTTTTGAAAAATTTAAGGATGTGGAAGAAAAGGCGAAACAAGGAAATGCCTGGGCGCAAAAAGTGATTCAGTCATGGGCCGACGCCGAATGGTTTTTACGTCGTCCGGCGCTGCCGGAGAAGATCACGCTGAAAGTATTCAAAGTGACGGGGGAAACCAATACTGATGATTTGTCCCCTGCGCCCGAGGCATGGTCACGTCCGGATATTCCTCTGCATGCCTTGTCCATGTTGTGTCATCCGCGCGACGGCGTCAGCCCGGATGAACCGGGAAGCCGCGGGCCGATACGACAGCTAGAGCAGTTAAAGAAAGAGGGCTATCCGCTGGTCTACGTCGGCGATGCCGTCGGCACCGGCTCTTCGCGAAAATCGGCCACTAACTCTATTTTATGGCACCTTGGCAACGATATTCCATGGGTGCCGAATAAACGAAGCGGCGGCTTTGTTTTTGGCGGCAATATTGCGCCCATCTTTTTTAATACCCTGGAAGATTCCGGCGCGCTGCCCCTTGAAATGGATGTTTCCGCGCTATCCACGGGAATGCTGATTGATCTCTATCCGTATCGCGGGGAAATTTGCGAAGCCCACAGCCAGCGTCCTGTCACCTCATTTTCCCTGAAAACGGACGTTCTGCTGGATGAAGTGCGCGCCGGAGGGCGCATTCCGCTGATTATTGGCCGCAGCCTGACGGCCAGAGCGCGGCAATCACTGAACCTTGCGCCCTCCGACGTTTTCCGCCGGCCGAAAGCGCCGGCACCCTCCGCCGCCGGCTTTACGCTGGCGCAGAAAATAGTGGGGAGAGCCTGCGGCGTTGCCGGGATCCGACCAGGACAGTACTGCGAGCCGCGAGTCACCACCGTCGGTTCGCAGGATACCACCGGAGGAATGACGCGCGATGAGCTTACCGATCTGGCCTGCCTGAATTTTTCCGCTGATTTGGTTATGCAGTCTTTCTGCCATACTTCGGCCTATCCCAAGCCGGTTGATGTGAAGCTGCATGAAACGCTGCCCGAGTTTATCAGCCGCCGAAACGGCGTGGCGCTGAAGCCGGGTGATGGCATTATCCACTCCTGGCTTAACCGTATGCTGATTCCTGATACCGTGGGGACCGGGGCGGATTCGCACACCCGTTTCCCGCTTGGCATCTCTTTTCCCGGGGGATCCGGGCTGGTGGCCTTTGCTGCGGCAACGGGCATTATGCCGCTGGATATGCCGGAGTCCGTACTGGTCCGTTTTACGGGAGAGATGCAGCAGGGGATAACCCTGCGCGATCTGGTTCACGCTATTCCGCTCTATGCCCGCAAGCAGGGATTACTGACGGTGGAGAAAAAAAATAAGATCAATATTTTCTCCGGCCGTATCCTGGAAATCGAAGGGCTCGGGATGCTGAAAGCGGAGCAGGCCTTTGAACTGGCCGACGCCTCGGCCGAACGCTCCGCAGCGGCGTGCGTGCTGCGTCTGGAAGAGGAGAACGTGGCGGAATACCTGCGCTCCAATGCCACATTGCTACGCTGGATGATTAATCAGGGTTATGAAAATGCCGACACGCTGGCGCGGCGAATTGCGGAAATTGAGGCATGGCTGGCGAATCCGTCGCTGCTGGTGGCCGATGAGAACGCCGAATATGCCGCGGTGATTGAGATCGATCTCACGGAAATTACCGAACCCATCGTCTGTGCGCCGAACGATCCGGATGACGCCCGGCTGCTGTCGGAAGTCGCGCGTACGCCGATAGATGAGGTCTTTATTGGCTCCTGCATGACGAATATTGGCCATTTCCGCGCCGCCGGTAAAATTATTGCCGACGCCCGCGAGATACCCGTACGGCTGTGGCTGGCTCCGCCGACGAAAATGGATGCGCGTCAGCTTGCCAGTGAAGGCTACTTTAATCAGTTTATAAAAACGGGCGCCAGAATCGAACCCGCCGGCTGTTCGCTGTGTATGGGGAACCAGGCGCGGGTACGTCAGGGCAGTTCCGTTGTTTCAACATCGACTCGTAACTTCCCGAATCGTCTGGGCACCGATGCGAACGTTTTTTTAGCATCGGCGGAGCTGAGCGCCGTGGCGGCGATGATAGGGAAAATGCCGACCGTTGAACAATATTTCTGGCACATGGATAAAATCAAAGCATCAAGGAACGATATTTATCGTTACCTGAACTTCGATCGGCTGCCAGAGTATCAGTCAACGAATGATGGAAAAAATATTATTAAAACATTCGCTGGCTAATTCTTTACTGCATTAAGCAATAACGGTGAATAGCTCACTTGTTCAGCGGAAGCTTCAGAAGAAAGAGGCTTCTGCTTTTAATGACACGGATTGTAGCCGAGGTGAAGCATGTTGAAGTCAAAGCTAATAAAAATAGCGGTGCTTATTTTTATTATTATATTAGCAATCATCATTCCACCCCCCGCGGGATTAACGAAAGAAGCCTGGATACTGGCCGGTATCTACCTGGCATCCATTATAGGTCTGGTGAGTAAGCCTTATCCTGAGCCGGTTATCATGCTGTCGGCGGTAGGCTTGTCGTGCTTAACGGTGGCACGATTTGATGACTCCCCCGTCAGGTCAATGGATGTACTGAGCGGTTTTTCCTCGGGAACGACATGGCTGGTATTTAGCGCGTTTACTTTGAGCGCCGCTTTTGTCACCACCGGATTAGGGAAACGTCTGGCGTACTGGTTTATTTTAAAGTTCGGTGGGACAACCCTGCGGCTGGGGTATGTCACGGCGCTGTTGGATTTAATGCTGTCACCGGCGACGCCCTCTAACACCGCACGCGCCGGCGGCGTCGTATTCCCGATTATCAATAGCATTGCCCTGGTGTTAGGTTCAACGCCAAAAGAGAGTCCGCGTCAGGCCGGACGTTATCTGATGGTGAATATCTATATGGTGACTAAAACCACCAGCTATATGTTTTTGACCGCGTTTGCCGGAAATGCCTTAGCGTTACAGTTAATTTCCGATATTTTTCATATCCGCATAAGCTGGGTAGGGTGGGCTCTGGCGGGGGTACCGCTTGGGCTATTGATGTTAGCCGTCATTCCTTATATCACCTACAAAATAGTGCGCCCGCAATTAAAAGAAATAGACAATGTAAAAATAGCCACTGCGGGCCTGAATGGCCTGGGGCCCATCAGTTCGAAAGAGACAGGGCTGATCGTGGTCTTTATCTCCGCACTCTCCGGCTGGATATTTTCTCATTATCTGGGGCTGAATGAATCCTCCGTTGCGGTGATTGCCATGGCTGGCGCTTTGCTCACGAATGTCATTTGCTGGAATGATGTGCTGCAAAATAAGGGCGGCTGGAATACGTTAATCTGGTACGGCGGCATTATTGGACTGAGTGCGACCTTAAGCAAAGAGGGATTTTTTAAATGGCTTGCCGCCTTTATGTCCGAGCATCTGGATTTCCTCGGCGCCGGTAACACGACCATTGTGATTATTGTTTTTTTAAGCATCGTCGTGCGCTATTTATTCGCCTCCGGCGGTGCATACGTCGCGGCTATGGTTCCCGTCTTCGCCACCGTCGGACTGGTTACCGGAACGGCGCCTGCGCTGCTGGCGCTCGCCATCCTGTTTTCTAACTCTTACGGGGGCTGTATCACGCACTATGGCGGTGCCGCCGGGCCGATTATCTTTGCCGCCGGTTATAACGATATTAAATCCTGGTGGTTAACCGGGACCATAATCGCTTTATTAACGTTTCTGCTGCATATGGTTGTCGGCATTCCGTGGTGGGGCTTTTTGATTCAGCACGGAATACTCTGAGGCCAGCCTTGTTTTTTATTACCTGACGGCTCGCGATATAACGAAAAAACCCCGACATGATGTCAGGGTTTTTTAACTGGCGTGAGTCCATCATCGGCAGCGAAGCTGAAATCTACCGCCAGCAAATAAAGCGCAGCTTAGATGGCGAAGACGTTACCGGCAGAAGGGCCTTTCTGGCCATCTTCAATGGTGAATTCGACTTTCTGGCCTTCGTTCAGGGTTTTAAAACCGCCGCCCTGGATAGCGGAAAAATGTACAAACACATCTTTGCTACCGTTGTCCGGGGTGATGAAACCAAAGCCTTTCGACTCATTAAACCATTTTACTAAACCAGTCATTTTATTAGACATTGATAATACCTCAACATATCTGAGCCTTACGGCGAAAAGGTTTCGCACAGAATCTAATTAATAACGATAAGGAGACTCAAAAGGAAGAATTATCAACGGATAACACTTAAGATGAGGACTGCTTTACTGAACCGCTTTATTATGTCTGTGTACTTAACCGACCAATCATTAGTCACATACTTCACCGCGGATAGCAAGACTTATTTCAATTGATATTGCCGGGGCGGAGGGTGATTCGGGAAGAGGGGGAGTGATTCAGCAGCGCCTTGCTGATGGCGTAATGATAATAACTTTCAGAATTTCATTGAGTTAAATCGATTTTTGGTTAAGGTAACGTGGATGAATCTGCAGAGAATGTTTTTTTATTTTTCCGAACAGGCTCACCCGGCGGTGAAGCCATATCACCGGTCGCAGCGCGATTAATTTAGGCCGTTTCTCATTATTTATCCCTATCGGGGTATCTGGACGGCTAAAATTTCAGTTGCTTATTAATGGTATTCATGCCTTAATGAAATTATTAATCCGAAAAAACGCATGCACTTAAAAATTTTACCGGCCCGTTCTCATTACCAGGCGCTATCGTTGATACCCCCTTTCTTTTGAGTCCATACGTTTAATCCGACACGTTTTCTGTCAATTACCTGATGCGCAACTGGAGTCAGTATGTCCTCAAGAATTAAAGGTCTGGTCAAGTGGTATAATGAGTCGAAGGGATTTGGTTTCATTTCACCTCTCGATGGCGGTAAAGATATCTCGGTCCATTGCTCGGCGCTGCGTGGTGATAATTTTAATACCCTGTTTGAAGGCCAGAAAGTTGAATATGCCATACTCCAAAGAGATGACAAAGGCCCTGCCGCCACCCATGTCATACTGTGCGATAAATAACGATTTATAGCGTTACGCCCGCGATAGCGAAAGCCGTGCTGGCGATATCACAACGGCCTGTCCCAGGATTATTCCTCCCTTATTCCATGTCCTGTCCCTGAGCGCAACGACAGTCGCGTTGCGTACGGTTTTTCTTATCCGGCGATGCGGCAGAAATGCGTTCAACGGATTCTGGAAGCGCGTACAATTCATCGGCTTTCAGTCAGTATTTAAATCCGATGACAGGGGATAGTGATGGTCAGACGCTTTTTGGTGTGTTTCTTCATGCTGTGCGCATGCTCAGCCTTTGCCGCTAACGGCGGGAATGGCGGCGACGGCGGGAATGGGAATAACTCGGATGGGGGCAATGGCTCTGATAGCAGCGCGACCGCGTCTGGACGCGATGGTTGCCCCGGCGGAACGTAGCCTGACTCGTCCGGAAAATTTTATCTTCCAGGCACAAAAGAGCCGTGCAATCCGGGCAAGCAGGATGCCATGAAAAGCGCGCGCCATTAGCCTTAACAGCCGCTGTTTAGCGGCTGACGACAAGACCGCCGAACGAGTGAGGCAAGTCAGTTTCTTGTTAAATAAGGAGGAGTGTATGGGTCAGATGGTACGGAAAAATTACCCTGAACTGGGCGAGGTCAAGGCACCCTACGTTCATTCGGTTAAGCACGGGAACACGCTCTATATTTCAGGGCTCACCGCGTTTGGCACCCGTGCGCAGCAGGCCGGTATTGGCGCACAGGCGGAGGAGGTTTTTACGCAGATACGAACCGTTGCCCGCGCCGAAGGCATCGATTTTTCCTCTCTTATCAAAGTCACGATCTTTATCACTTCTTTTGATGAGATCGACGAGTTGCGCAAAGTGCTTTACCGGAACTACGGCAATCATCTACCCGCCAGCTCGCTCGTAGAAGTCAGCCGCCTGTTTTCTGCGGATCTCAAAATAGAAATTGAGGCGATATTCGGCCTGTGAGCCAGTGTTTATTGCCCGGGCCGCGGTCTGCGCCGCCGGGCAGACTCAATCAATTTATTTGATGCATTCGGTTAAACAAACAATATTTATTCTCACCTGGTTATGCGTAAAGTAGAGGCATAACGCGGCAGACACGTTTTTCATTATGCGCCACCTGCCAACGACCTCCCTGCAACCCAGGACACCACGTCATGAAAAAGATTGGCTTTTTGTCATTTGGTCACTGGACGCCATCGCCGCAGTCCGGGACGCGTTCGGCCGCTGATGCGCTGCTGCAATCCATCGATCTCGCCGTTGCCGCCGAAGAGCTGGGCGCGGATGGCGCCTATTTCAGGGTGCATCATTTCGCCCGCCAGCTTAGCTCGCCGTTTCCCCTACTGGCAGCGGTCGGGGCGAAAACCAAACGTATTGAAATCGGCACCGGCGTTATCGATATGCGCTATGAAAACCCGCTGTATATGGCCGAGGATGCGGGCGCGGCGGATTTAATCTCCGGCGGCCGTTTACAGCTGGGTATCAGCCGCGGCTCGCCGGAGCAGGTGATCGATGGCTGGCGCTATTTTGGTTATGTTCCCGGCGAGGGCGAAAACGAGTCCGACATGGCGCGCCGCCACACCGAAGTGCTGCTGGACGCGCTGCGCGGAGAGGGGTTTGCGAAACCTAACCCGCAGCCCATGTTCCCCAATCCGCCGGGACTGCTGCGGCTTGAGCCATATTCTGAAGGGCTGCGCGAGAGAATCTGGTGGGGCGCCGGTTCGAATGCGACGGCAAGATGGGCGGCAACGCTGGGGATGAACCTGCAAAGTTCGACGCTGAAAGACGATGAAACCGGTGAGCCGTTCCATATCCAGCAGGCGAAGCAGATCCGCGCCTATCGCGAGGCCTGGGCAGAAGCGGGCCATACGCGCACGCCGCGGGTTTCGGTCAGCCGCAGCATTTTCGCTCTGATGAACGATCGCGACCGGATGTATTTCGGTTCAGGCCGTGACGAGAGCGATTCGATAGGTTTTCTCGACGAGAAGACCCGCGCCATTTTTGGCCGCAGCTACGCCGCCGAGCCGGATAAGCTGGTCGAACAGTTGAAGCAGGACGAGGCGATTGCCGAAGCGGATACGCTGTTACTGACGGTGCCGAACCAGCTGGGCGTGGAGTATAACGCCCACGTGATTGAGTCCATACTGAAGCACGTTGCGCCGGCAATGGGCTGGCGCGACGCATAAACCCGCGCTGAGCGACGCCCCGCAGGCGCGGGGCGAAAGGGTTTTACGCTGCGACCTTTGGCTGTAGCTGATAGATCCAGGCGGTCACGCGCTGGCCGTCTTCCATGGTAACGTCAACGGCAACGCGGTCGTAGCCCTCTTCAAACGCATCCAGCATTGGCCAGTGGGCGTTAAGATTCGCGGACAGGAACAGATAGCCGTCGACCCGAGGCCCGTTGTTGTCGAGCACGATCCCCGGAAAATCCGCCGCCGCTCCCCAGCCGCGTTCATAAAACAGACCCTGCACATAGCCGGGCAGCCACTCGCCGCCAATGTTGTCCATAATATGGGCATTGGAGTGGCCCGGACGCAGCGTGCCGTAGACAAATAAACGTTCCATTATTCCTCAATCACTCAAGCGTTGAAGGCCCGGACGGGCAGAGCAGGTCTTAAAATACGAGCTCTGGCCGGTGTTGGCAAGGCGCCCCGTAGGACGCCCGCTCTTCATCAGGGCTCAGGTCCGAACATCTCCAGCAGCTGTTTCTTGTCGGGCATGCCGACCACCTGCTGGAGTTCATTCTGTTCATTCATGTAATAGATGGCCGGCGTCGCGCTGGCGCCCAAATCATCCATCAGCTTTTGGTTATGCTGAAGAAGATTAAAGGTTTCGCGCGGCGTCACGCCGTCAAAGCGCGGCACTTTTTTGCCGCCGGAGAGTTCATACTCTTGCCAGGCCGCTACCGGATCTTTGGCATTCAGGATTGCCGTGGCGTATCGGCCGCTATTCGGGTTGAGAAAGGCAACCAGCAGGGTATTCAACTGGACCTTACCGGCTTTTACCCACGGCTGCGCCGCCGACCAGAACGTCTTGCAGTAAGGGCAGAACGGATCGGCGAAGACGATAACTTTTCGGGCCGCCGAATCCGCGCCCTCCTTGAGCGGCCGGGCATCGTTCAGCTTCTTCCACATTTCGCGGCCTAATGGGGTATAGATCGCTTCTTTAAAATACCCCTCGCTGAGGTTTTGCCCTTTATCATCATAAAGATACCCGGAAATGACGTGCTTTCCGTCCGGGGTTAAAAACAGGGTCACCCCCATATCCTGATACTGACCGACCCAGCCTTTTACGCCGCCGGGGGAGTCTATCTCCTTGATAATTTTGATCCCTTGCTGTTCACCAAAGTCTTTAACTATCTGGGGAATCGCCCCCTCCGCAAGCGCCAGGCCCGGTATCATCCAGGCCGCCAGCAGGAAAATATATTTCATCATATCGCCTCTCAATGCAGGGGGAACGCTCCCCCTGACGTGGGTTACTGTTTTTTCAGCGCATCGCCGATTGTGGCATCAAATTGCTCCCAGGGGATCCAGCCCGACAGCATCTCATCGCCAATTAGCGTGGCCGGCGTTCCCTGAATGCCGAGCTTTTCGGCGACAGAAAAGCTTTTCTGAATCGTCTCCAGGCTTTGCGCATCCGGCTTAGCCACGATGACGCCCGCCTTTTTTTTCGCCTGCTCAAGGCTGGCGCCGTCGTGATACCCCTTTTTTGCCATCAGGATCGCATTAAATTTGGCGAACTGTTCAGGATGCGTGCGCCACAGGGTGAGCGCATCCCTGGCCGCGGTCATTGAGCTTTCGGAGCGCCAGGGCAGAAACTTAAAAATCACCGCAACATCCGGGTATTTTTCCACAATCTTCTCCAGATAGGGGTCAAACTTTTTACAATACGGACAGTTATGATCCGTAAAGACCACCAGCGTCAGCTTCGGCTTTTGCGCGCCGATTCGCGGTGAGTGGGGGTCGTGAAAGAGAAAATCGCCGTACTGCGACAGCACCTGCTTGAGCGATTCCTGTTCCGCCCGGGCATTCTGCCGATCGAGCTTATCGGCCGCGGCGACCAAAATTTCAGGATGGCTGAGCAGCGTCTCCTGGACCAGTGCCTGCACGCGAGCCTCCTGCGCCGGCGTGAGCGGCGACGAGGCTGACGCCGTCAACGACGCCGAGAGAAGAAGAAAAGTGAGCAGCGTAGTTTTCATCGTTAATTAACCTCTGGCATGAGTGAGCGCGTTCAGGACGCTTTGTTGATCGAGCAGCGGCGGGAGCGTCTCTCCTTGCGGCACGCCTGGACCGTAGACCTGATTGAAGGGAATGGCGTAACGATTTCGGCTTTGCAGGAAACGGGCGATCGGCTCAGAGGGCTTGCTCCAGTCGCCGCGCAGCGCGACGACATCCGGCTCAGCCAACGCGCTGATGATGGCGGGCTGATTTAACACCCGGTGTTCATTGACTTTGCACGTGACGCACCAGTCGGCTGAGATATCGATAAACACCCGTTTGCCATCCGCCAGCGCGCTCTGGATCGCCGCCTCGCTGAGAGGCTGCCAGCGAATTTGCTGAGCGTTAGCCTCCGGCGACGAGACGATAGCACCCTCGGCGAGCAGGCCGCGAACCTGAAAGCCGGCAAACGCCGCCAGCGCGATAATCACCAGCCAGAAGGCTGGCGTCGCTCGCGGACGAGCGACTAACAAGGCAATCGGGGCCGCCACGGTGAGGGTCAGCGTCAGCATGCCGCCCGCCGTTTCTCCCAGGTGCAGGCCGAGCAGCGTCGTCAGCCAGAGGCTGGAGGCCAGCATCATGACGCCAAGCGCCATTTTCAGGGTGTTCATCCAGCGGCCGGGGCGAGGGAGCAGGGCGGCGGTTTGCGGGAACAGGGCGACGAACAGCCACGGCGCAGCCATCCCCAGCCCGAGCACCAGAAAAATCAGCCACAGCTCCTGAAGCGGAGCGGCAAGCGCGAAAGCGACGGCCGTGCCCAGGAAGGGAGCCGAGCAGGGCGTTGCCAGCAGGGTGGCAAAAACGCCCTCGCAGAAGCTGCCCGCCATCCCGGTGCCGCCGGCGGTCGCCATCCGGCTCACGGCTGCCGAGGGAAGCAGCATCTCGACTACCCCGAAAAGGTTCAGCGAGAAGAGAAAGGTGACGGCAACCATTAAGCCGATAAACCAGGGATTCTGAAACTGGATCCCCCAGCCCAGCGATGCGCCGGTGAGCTTCAGTATCGTCACCATCAGCGCCAGCAGAGCAAACGAGGTCAGAATACCCGCGCTGGTGGCCAGAAAACGCAGCCTGACCATGCCCCGGTCTGAACCGGCCTGCAGCACCGCGCTGAGCTTCATGCCCATCACCGGCAATACGCACGGCATCAGGTTAAGGATTAAGCCGCCGAGCAGCGCGAAAAGCACTATTTTCCCGAGACTAACCGTCGCCGCCGGGGCGAGATCCGCGCCAGTCGTAAGGTTTATCTGCTGCGCTTTTTCACCATTTGTCAGCACCAACGACAGCGCTTTTCCTGCCAGCGTGGCGGGGATTTCTCCCCATTCGTCGGTGACCGGTACCGTCACCTTGAGGTGGCTGCCCTCGGCGCGAATGTCCGGATCGCCGGCCACAATTCCCCCGTCCATAGGGTCAAAATAGATCCCGGGGTTTTTCCATTCGCCGGTCGCGGTGGCGGTGATGACCAGCTGGCTCCCGACCCGATGCGCGGCGAGATCGTTGGTTATGCCGGTATCTGCCGGGATAGTGCGCATGGCCCGGGCAAAGGCGTCCCGGAAATCGCCGTCCGCGGGCTGATTGAAATCGAGACGCAGCCGGTAGTCGGTCAGCAGACAGACGTTGCTGCAGGTCGATAGCGTAAGCGTGCCTTCCAGCACGTCGCCGGGGGCGGCGGCGATCGTCATCGGGATCGCGACCCGGTCATGGTAGCCCTGGGTCGTCAGGCCGGAAATCTTGAATCTTGACGGGGCAGGCCAGTACCACCGCGCCTGCTCCCCGTTGTTCCAGATGATTTGCGGGGCAACGCCGCCTTCGCCCGGCGAGCGCCAGTAGGTTTTCCAGCCGGAGGCCAGCTCAATAGAGAGCAGTCCGTCGATCCGATCGTTTCCTTTTTCCGCCTGGAAGCGGATCCGGGCATGGTCGTTTTGCGGGGATGTCAGCCATCCGGTGTCCGCCCCGTGGGCAACGCCCGCGCAGGCCAGCAACAGGAAGACGAAGCCCCTGAAGATATTCAGCATTTTTTTCTCCGTGAATTAAAAAATTAATCGTCTAGGAACGATTTTTTCATTCACGGAAAACGCAGTTTTTAAGGTGTATTCGCAGCGTGGGCGGCCGGACGGGATCGTCCCGGAAAACCACCGCACGCCCTGCGGTGAGCAGCTGAAGCAGGGCGAGGAAGAGTATGACGGCAGGTAAGGCGCCATCAAAGAATAGCGGCTGCGCGCAGAGCAGGGATTTAGCGCTCAGCTGACAGGGCGAGGGGCCTGGCTCAGCCTCCTCAGAAGACGGCTGCTGGGCCTGCGCGCTGAAGGATATCGCCTGCGTGCGGGCGCCGACATCGGCCAAAAAATGGTGCAGATAGGCCGCCCGCTGAACAAGGCAGAATGCCATGACCAGGCAGGTCAGTATCAAAAACCATTTACCAGGAAGCCGACGATTGTGCATAGGGTACCAGGACAAGACAGAACCCGAGGATCATAAACAATCCTTATCAATGTACAAGAGGCTGGCGTGTAAGGTTTTGTCTGGATGGATAACGTTGCCGGCGTATGCGGCGGAAAGGCGGGCGTTCAGGTATTTCGTACATTTATATTATTTACAGCGTTGATGCATCCGGCTACTATTCGCGTCGCTAAGCGGTACCGGCACGCCGCTGCCGGACGTGACTGCTTAGCGCCTGACCGCCATTAGCTCATCTGGAAGAGCGAACGACGTACGTTGTAGGGAACGGGGTTCGAGGCCTCGATGGCGGCCCAACACTTGCTTAGCGGATCCGCACGATATCGGTAATAAAGCCTCCCGCTTCTGTTGAATACGCCTCTGAACATCTTTAATCACTCCTTTTAGATCTCTTTCCTGCTATTGCTACATAGCCGTTATTATTGCCTGTGAAATAATTTCTCTTCTCTCGCTATTACTCGCGACGGAATGTGATTGCCTGGTTTTATCGCGACTGCCCCGGCAAAGGAATATCTGAATTTGGAGTGTTTAAGATTTACCTAAGCAAATCTGAATAATTTTAATGTGAATCTACTTATTAGGATTTAGTCGCGTATTTTTCAGAAATTTCATCACTTTTTATATGGTATTCTCCCTTGTTCAAGGAGTGAACGAAGGAAAAAAGAATGCTTTACCGCTATGCCGTTTTCTCCAGAAAACATAATACGTTTCATATTCTTTTACTGTTTACCATTTTGATAATAAGTTTCATACATTTGAGCGTGCTGCTGGAAACCGATAACACATGGCTGCTGGGGCCGATGGTGATTTATCTGCCCATTTTTTTCCTTTGGCGAAAGGTCTCAGTGTTACGAAGCAGAATCGCTGATTAATGTGCTGGTGGAGTTCCCTACATGAGTGAAAATACAACATCTAAAGCAACCTCTGAACCGAAAGTCCGGCAGCCCGTCTTGCGGAAAGTCGATCTTAACCTGTTAACCATTTTTGATACCGTTATGCAGGAGCAAAGCTTAACCAAAGCGGCGCACACGCTGGGCATGTCTCAGCCGGCGGTCAGCAGCGCGGTCTCTCGCCTGAAGGTGCTGTTTAAGGATGAACTGTTCGTCCGCAACGGCCGCGGGATAAAACCGACGGAGCGCGCCTTTCAGCTGTTTAGCTCCGTTCGTCGCGCGCTGTCGCTGGTGCAAAATGAGCTACCGGATACGCTTTTCGACCCGCTGGACTGCGAACGTAATTACAACCTTTGCGTCTGTAGCCCGCTGGATAACTACCTGACTCCGCTTATTTTTAACAAAATCAGCGAGATTGCTCCCAGGGTCACTCTTTCCTTTAAATCTTCGCTAAGTCAGCAGGTGACAAATCAGCTGCGCTATCAGGAGGTGGAATTTGTACTCGATTACAACAAATTCAATCATCCGGAATTTACCAGCATCCCGCTGTTCCATGACCGAATGGTGCTGGTGGCCAGGCGCAACCATCCGCGTATCGCATCGCCGCTGAGCGAGGAGGATATTTATCGCGAGCAGCACGCCACCGTCGCGCTGGATCGCTACGCCTCCTTCAGCTATCCCTGGTATAGCTCTGAAGAGCAGCAGGCCTGCGTCGCTTTTCACGGTAACGCGATGGTCAGCGTGTTGAGCGTGGTGTCGCAAACCAATATGGTGGCTATCGCGCCGGAATGGCTGGCGAAAGAGTTTGAAGAGCAGTTTGCGCTACAGCTGCTGCCGCTGCCTTTAGAAATGGACAGCCGTACCTGCTATCTTTCGTGGCATGAAACGGCGGGCCAGGAGAGAAGCCATCGCTGGATGGCGGAGCTGCTAATAAAAATTTGCCAGCGCTAAATAGACCTGAAGAAATGCCTGGTAAGACGCCAGGTATTTTATTATTCACGCTCAACTCTCGCCCTGAAAATTAATTAAGATCCCTCCTTTATTCTTGTTCATCAGGCACTGATGACCGGATAAAATACGCTGTATTAATAAAATTAACCCACCAGAATTTCATTAAAAAATCTATTTACCGAAAATCGCGCATTTCTCCGGCAGAGCCAACCGGCGGTTTCTGTACCCAATGGATTTCGAGTTGCTTTGAGGCGGCAAGAGAGAGACAAATTCGTCGGAACGAATTTGACCAGCCGAAGGCTGACCGCCGGTGAGCGGCAGGAGCCTCTCATTAATCCCCAGGAGTTTACTCAAGTAAGTGACTGGGGTGAACGAACGTAGCCAACAAAGAAGCCACTTGAAAGACGACGGGTATATACTCTTATTATCCAGCCGGGCCGACGCCTGAACCAGGGGATGATGTTGATGCGCAGAAAAATGATGAAGCCTGCGGTGGCCGTCGCCGCCCTGATGATGTCATCGACGGCCCTACAGGCGGATGAAATCAACCTGTATTCGGTTAATACCGGCTCCTGGATTTACCATCTGTCGAACAACCACGGCCAGTACACCGAAGGTTTTGACAACCAGTTTGCCTCCGGTGAGCGCAGGTTCTCCGAAGATTCGCCGTACAGCCTGCTGGCCGGAACGATGAAAAACAGCTTTGACGATCGCTGCATTGCGCTGGGGGTTCGCCGCGACTGGGTCTCGTTGGGCAACGGCTGGGTGTTTAAGGGAATTTATGGCTACGTTGGCGAGTTTTTTTTCTCGGCCTTCGAGCACTGCGGCGATCATGGTTCTTATAAGGATTTTAAAGACGCCACCGGCATCGGCTTTTCTCCCTATATTTATCATGGTTTTCAGTACAACTTTACCAATTATTTCGGCGTTGAAAGCGGAATTATTCTTCCCGCCGTCTTTGTGGTGAGCATACAGTGGAGTTTTCGCTAATACAGTGGCGAAAACCCGCCCGCTGTGGGGCTTTGAAAGAACCGTAATAAAAAATGAAGTCATCTTAAGGTTATTTTAATCTTCACCGCGACGGTTATTTTTTTATAGCATTTTTCTCGCCCTTATCCGCCCGCGCTCAGTACATTTCACTTTTTTCATTAGATGGTAATTGTTTGCATTATCATTCACATTCCTCTGTGATTTAATCCTTGCCGGCCGGCGGCCAGTGACTCTTCGCCCACCTCTATTAAGGATTAGTTTATGCGTTTTCGTCTGGTGTCTTATTGCTCCGCTGCATTGATGGCTTCTTCCGCGTTTATTGCCCCGCAGGCGCTGGCGGCGGCCAGCAGCGACGGGATTGTGGTCTACAACGCGCAGCATGAAAATCTGGTGAAGTCCTGGGTTGACGGCTTTACCAAAGAGACGGGAATTAAAGTGACGCTGCGTAACGGCGGCGACAGCGAGCTGGGTAATCAGCTGGTGCAGGAGGGGACGGCATCCCCGGCGGATGTCTTTCTGACCGAAAACTCCCCGGCGATGGTGCTGGTGGATAACGCGAAGCTGTTTGCGCCGCTGGCGGCCGAGACCCTTCAGCAGGTCGCCCCGCAGTACCGCCCTGAGCACGGTCGCTGGATAGGCATTGCCGCCCGCAGCACCGTATTCGTCTATAACCCGGCGAAAATCAGCGAAGCGCAGCTGCCGACATCCCTGATGGATCTGGCGCAGCCGCAGTGGAAAGGGCGCTGGGCCGCTTCGCCATCCGGCGCGGATTTTCAGGCCATCGTCAGCGCCATGCTGGCGCTGAAAGGCGAGCAGGAAACCCTGGCATGGCTTAAAGCGATGAAAACCAATTTTGTGGCCTACAAGGGCAACAGCACGGTGATGAAAGCGGTGAATGCCGGTCAGATTGATGGCGGCGTTATCTATCATTACTACCGCTTTGTCGATCAGGCGAAAACCGGCGAGAACAGCAAAAATACCCGTCTCCACTACTTTAAAAACCAGGATCCGGGCGCCTTTGTCAGCATTTCCGGCGGCGGCGTGCTGGCCTCCAGCAAACATCAGGAACAGGCTCAGGCCTTTATCAAGTGGATCACCGGCAAGCAGGGACAGGATGAACTGCGCACCAATAACGCCTTTGAATACGCCGTTGGCGTCAACGCCGCGTCCAACCCGAAGCTGACGCCGCTGAAAGCGTTAGAGGCGCCGAAGGTTGAGCCGTCTTCGCTGAACAGCAAAAAAGTGGTTGATTTGATGACCCAGGCTGGCCTGCTGTAATCGTCCGTTAAAGTGAACACGCTATGTCTTCTCTGAGTTTCGCGCTCGGAAAAAAAGCCCAACGCCTGCCCGAGCGCAGGCGTCCTGCTTTTCCGATGATCGCGTTAGCCGTTCTGTTTTCTCTGCTGGCGCTCTTGCCGCCGGGTTTTGTTATTGCCGTAGGGGTCGATACCGGCTGGGAGACAATCCAGGCGCTGGTCTTTCGCCCGCGCGTCGCTGAGCTGTTAAGCAATACCCTGTGGCTTATCGCGCTGACGGTACCCCTGTGCATTGCGCTGGGCGTTGGCCTGGCCTGGCTGACGGAGCGCACGCTGCTGGCGGGGCGGCGGCTCTGGTCGGTGCTGGCGGTTGCGCCGCTGGCGATCCCGGCCTTTGTGCAAAGCTACGCCTGGGTCAGCGCGGTGCCGGCAATGCACGGCCTCTCTGCCGGGGTGTTTCTTTCGCTGCTGGCCTACTATCCGTTTATCTATATGCCGGTTGCCGCCGTTCTGCGGCGGCTGGACCCGACGCTGGAAGATGTTGCCGCCTCATTAGGTACGCCGCCGTGGCGGATCTTTTTCCGCGTGGTTTTGCCCCAGCTCAGGCTGGCGATATGCGGCGGCGCGCTGCTGGTGGCGCTGCATCTGCTGGCGGAGTTTGGCCTGTTCGCGATGGTGCGTTTTGATACCTTTACCACCGCCATCTATGACCAGTTCCAGTCAACCTTCAGCGGCCCGGCGGCGAACATGCTGGCCGGGGTGCTGGCGCTCTGCTGTCTGGCTATTTTGCTGCTGGAAGGGGCGTCGCGGGGGAAAGCGCGCTATGCCCGCATCGGTTCGGGCGCCGCGCGCGAACAGCAGCGGCAGCCGCTGGGCCGGCTGGCGACGATCCCTCTCCAGCTCGCGCTGCTGACGCTGGTGATGCTGGCGCTGGGCGTTCCGCTGATGGTGCTCTGCCGCTGGCTATGGCTGGGCGGCGTGGAGAACTGGTTAAACGCCGACCTCTGGCTCTCCCTGCGACAAACGCTGCTGCTCGGCGCGGTGGGGGCTCTCCTCACCACCGCCTGCGCTATTCCCATTGCCTGGCTGGGCGTTCGCTATCCGCAGCGTCTTATTCGACTGCTGGAGGGGTGTAACTACATGACCAGCTCTCTGCCCGGCATCGTGACGGCGCTGGCGCTGGTGACGGTCACCATTCACTATGCGCGTCCCATCTATCAGACCGAGGTCACGCTGCTGCTCGCCTGGCTGCTGATGTTTATGCCCCGGGCGCTGGTCAACCTGCGCGCCGGCATCGCGCAGGCCCCCGTGGAGCTGGAAAACGTCGCCCGCAGTTTGGGCCGCAGCCCCGGCCGGGCGCTGTGGAGCGTGACCATGCGGCTGGCGGCGCCGGGCGCGGCGGCAGCGGCGGCGCTGGTGTTTCTCGGCATCACCAATGAGTTGACCGCCACGCTGCTGCTCTCTCCGCTCGGCACCCGCACGCTGTCGACCGGCTTCTGGGCGCTAACCAGCGAAATTGATTACGTCGCCGCCGCGCCTTACGCGATGCTGATGATTCTGCTTTCGCTGCCGCTGACCGGCATTCTCTATATCCAGTCGAAAAAAATCGCAGGCCTGTAAATGCTTGAACTCTCCTCAATCTCAAAATCTTTTGCCGGTACGCGGGTGCTCGAAAACCTGAATCTGACGGTGGCCGCAGGCAGCCGGACGGCGATCGTTGGCCCCTCCGGCTCCGGTAAAACCACGCTGCTGCGGATCCTCGCGGGTTTCGAAACGCCGGATAGCGGACGCATTGTTATGCAGGGGCGCACGCTGTTTGCGCAGGGGACATTTATTCCCGCCCACCTGCGCGGGGTGGGCTACGTGCCGCAGGAAGGCGCACTGTTCCCCCATCTGAACGTCGCGGACAATATCGCCTGGGGCCTCGACGGCAGCCGGCAGGAGAAATATCAGCAGGTGGCGGCGCTGATGGAGAGGGTGTCGCTGGACCGTCAACTGGCGAACCACTGGCCGCACGAAATCTCCGGCGGTCAGCAGCAGCGCGTAGCCCTGGCGCGCGCGCTGGCGCAGCGGCCCGCGCTGATGCTGCTGGATGAGCCTTTTTCCGCCCTCGATACCGGGCTGCGCGCGGCCACGCGCAAAGCCACCGCCGATTTACTGGCGCAGGCCGGGGTCGCGTCGATTCTGGTGACTCACGATCAGAATGAAGCGCTCTCCTTTGCCAGCCAGGTCGCGGTGATGCGCCAGGGACGTTTTGCCCAGGTCGGCACGCCGTATGAGGTCTACAGCCGTCCCGTCGATGAAGAGACCGCGCTATTTCTCGGCGATGCGCTGGTGCTGCCCGCCGAGCTTCGCGGCGGGCGGGCGCGCTGTGCGATTGGCGAAATTTCAATCGATGATCCGCATGCCGTCGGCCAGGGAAGGGTCATGCTGCGCCCCGAGCAGTTGGTTATCTCTCCCTCTCCGGCGGATGGACAGCCGCTCACCGTACGCGATGTGGACTTTAGCGGCCACCTGTCAACGTTAACCCTGGCGATGCCCGGCCAGGGCGAGCCGCTGATCGTCAAAACCGTCAGCCGGCAGTTATGGCGGCCGGGGGCGGCGGTACGCATTGAGGTGGTGGGCGAGGCGCGGGTCTTTGCCTGCTAGCGCCGACGGGCTATAAATCAATGCACAGATTCGCCGACCGGCTGCGGGAGCAGCACAGGGCGATCTGCTGCGCGCCGGCGGATTTCTCCGCCTCCGACTGCACGGTGTCGCGGTGGTCGACAACCCCCTCGAGAACCGGCGTCAGGCAGGCGCCGCAAATCCCCATCTCGCAGGAGAGGGGGACGGCGACGCCGTTCTCCTGGAGCACCTGGGCGATGGTCTTATGCGGGGGCACCGGCCACCGCTCTCCCGAGGACGCAAGCGTCACGCTAAACGTTTCTCCCTCCTCAGCGCCGGCGGGCATCGCGACAGGCTGAAAGGCTTCGCTATGGATCAGCGTTTCCGCCCAGCCCTGTTCAATGGCGACCCGGCGCGCGGCGGCCATAAATCCCTCTGGCCCGCAGAGATAAATCGGATATCCGGTATGCGTCTTGTTCAGCGCGGCGGCTAAATGCTGCCGGGCGCTGTCTCCTTCGCAAGAGCTGTGAATCACCACGCTTTCGGCGCGGAATCGCCGCTGCAGTTCGCGGACAAACGCCCCCTGGGCGCGATTTTTCAGGTAATAGTGCAGCGTAAACGGCACGCCCTCCGCCTCCAGCCTTAGCGCCATTGCGTACAGCGGCGTAATGCCGATACCGGCGGCCAGCAGCGTCACCCGCTCCGCCGCCCGTAAGGGAAACAGATTGCGCGGGGGAGAAATCAACAGCGTCTGGCCGGGGCGCAGCTGCTGATGAATATAGCGCGAACCGCCGCGTGACGCTTTCTCCAGCGCCACGCAGATCAGGTAGCCGTCGTCTGCGTCCTCCGGGCCGGTCAGCGAATACTGGCGGATAATGCCGCACGGCAGATGAACGTCAATATGCGCGCCGGGCTGCCAGGCGGGGAGCGGTCGCCCGTCCCGCGCCACCAGCCTGACGGCGAGGTTCTGGCTGCCCTGGCGCCAGAGGCCGTCAACGATAACCTCTACTACATCGCTCATGATGGCTCTCCACTTAAACGAGGAAAAAGTCGCCGAAGCCCATTTTTTTCAGTCCGCGGCGATAGGCGATGGAGCTGCGATCGGCGGGGATATGCGCTTCGAGCGTTAAATCCAGCGGCAGTCTCTCCGGGCGCTGGGTCTCCACCATCAGGCGATCTTCCTCAAAGACGCGCAGGTTAAAGGCGTGAACATCCTCTACCGGTACGTGCAGATCGAAATTACGCGCGATGGGCGCGAACATCCGGGTTATCCGCGAGGAAACCGGCGAGGCGGCGTTCATAATCACCAGCCTGGCCTCACCGGGAAAATGAATCGTCAGGGTGGCGGTAAACGGCAGATGCATCTCGAAATGACGCAGCCACTGGAAGCCCTCCGGCGCGCGAAACTCGGAGCTGGCGGGATAGTTGCCGACCGAACTCCAGTAATCGGCGATAAAACCAAACGACGTCTCCTGCGGGTTATAGTTCGGCACCACCTGGTTATCCGGGTCGGCGAAAGTATCGGTATGGATCCAGGCGAAATGGGCGACATCCAGAAAGCCCTCGACCTGGCGTCCCGCAAAGCCGTTGACCTCAAAGGCCGGGCAGTTGATTTGCTGAAAGCCGTCGTCGTGCCAGTGCGGCATCACCGGCAGCGGCATCGGGTTCTCCGGGTCGAAGGCCAGGCAGGTCCAGATCAGGCCATAGCGCTCCTCAACCGCAAAGCTGGTGAGGTTGAGCTTCGCCGGTACCGGCTGGTCGGGGCTGGATGGGATACGGTTACAGCGGCCATCTTCGCCGAAGCGCAGGCCGTGGTACGGGCAGACGATCCCTTCTTCATCGTGAAAGCCGAGCGTCAGCGGCACGCCGCGGTGGGGACAGACGTCGCGAGCGACCACCACCTGGCCCTTAATACGATAGATCACCAGCTGCTCATCAAGCAGGGTGGCTTTTACCGGCGCGGGGCCGATATCGCAGGCGCGGGCGACCGGGTGCCAGCATTTCGCCAGGCGCAGCCAGTCCTCAGGCTCAAAGGTGCAATGGGCGGGTGGGGTGGGTTGTGGTCTGTTCATGGCTTCTCTTCCTGCTCACAAAAACATTTGTTTAATTGTTGTGAGTTTATTGTTGTCATATTAGGGTGTTGACATCCATCAGCAAGAATTCATCCAGCCGTTGCAAAAAAGAGAACAGGTCACCGATGAGCCCATTTTCACGTTTCGCCCTCTATTTTGCCGAGGTCGCCCGCAGCGGTAGCCTGCGGCGGGCGGCAGAAAAGCTGCATATTTCCGCCTCGGCCATCAACCGGCAAATCTTGCAGGCGGAAGAGGCCTTCGGCACGCCGCTGTTCGAACGCCTGCCGGAAGGGCTGCGCATGACCACCGCCGGAGAGCTGCTGTACGACAATCTGCTGCGCTGGCAAAAGGAGTTTCATCTGACGCGGCAAAAGTTTGATGAGCTGCAGGGGCTAAAGCGCGGCACCGTTAGCCTTGGCATGGTGCAGGCGCTAGCGGAAGGGAGCTTTGCCGCCGCGCTGGCGGAGATTATCGGCAGCTGGCAGTGGCTCGAGCTGAATTTGCAGGTCGCGGATAGCCATACCGTCAGCCAGAAGGTGCGGCAGGCGGATCTTGATTTCGGCCTGATTCTGGATCCTGAAGGCCAGGCCGGACTGAGCGTACTGGCCTTTGCTGAGCTGGAGATGGGCGCGGTGATGCGTCCGGATCACCCCCAGGCGCAGGCTGCGATGCTGTCGCTAGGCGAGCTCAGCGAGGAGCGGCATATTGTTCCCGGCGCGCCGCTGATCGTCCACGATCGGGTCGCGATGCTTTATCGCCATTATGATTTTTTCCCGGCGAACAGTATCAGCTGCAACGATATCCGGCTGATTAAATCGCTGGTGCTTAAAGGCGGCGGCGTGACTATTCTCAGCCGTCTGGACGTGCTGGAAGAGGTGAAGCTCGGGCAGCTGGCGTTTGTCCCGCTGCGCAACAAGCTGCTGCGACCGCTCACCCTGGCCCTGTGCACCGCGCCATCGCGCCAGCTCTCCCGCCCGGCGCAGATGGCGATCCAGAAGCTGACCGCCGTGATGGAGGAGATGCAGGCCGGGACAGCGGCTTCCCCCCCGTCTGCGTAATATGCCCGGCCTGAAATACTCTGCGGCCTGCTTCCCCGGTGGCGCTGCGCTGACCGGGCTACGGGTTCACCCACGTCTGCGATCCGGTAGCCCGGCTAAGGCGTTTACGCCGCGAGCCGGGAACAGACCCGGCCTGAAATACTCTGCGGCCTGCTTCCCCGGTGGCGCTGCGCTGACCGAGCTACGGGTTCCCCGCGTCTGCGATCCGGTAGCCCGGACAGG
>NZ_JBEAFN010000016.1:0-103395 GCF_040061795.1 Klebsiella sp. GN_Kp190 | reverse complement strand
CGCCCGCGCCAAAGCGCGTAAAGCCCAACAGCAGGCCGCTCCGGCAGAAGACGCCGCAGCAGAGCAGCCCGCCGCCGTTGACCCGCGCAAGGCCGCCGTTGAGGCCGCCATCGCCCGCGCCAAAGCGCGTAAAGCCCAACAGCAGGCCGCTCCGGCAGAAGACGCCCCAGCGGAGCAGCCCGCCGCCGTTGACCCGCGCAAGGCCGCCGTCGAGGCCGCCATCGCCCGGGCTAAAGCGCGTAAAGCAGAACAACAGCAACAAGCAGTTCCCCCGTCGGCAGCCAATGATGACGCCCGCAAAGCGGCAGTCGCTGAAGCAATCGCCCGCGTTCAGGCCCGGAAAGCATCCCGGCAGGCAGTTAACGAGGATTAAATGGTTTTCAGAATCGCAAGTTCCCCTTATACCCACAATCAGCGCCAGACTTCGCGGATTATGCTGCTGGTGCTGCTCGCCGCCGTGCCCGGCATCGCGGTTCAGACCTGGTTTTTCGGCTGGGGTACCGTGCTGCAAATTATCCTTGCCGCCATCACGGCGTGGGGAGCCGAAGCGGCCATCCTTAAACTGCGCAAACAAAATATTCCCGCGATCCTCGCCGATAACTCCGCGCTGCTGACCGGCCTGCTGCTGGCCATTAGTATTCCGCCTTTTGCTCCCTGGTGGATGGTGGTGCTGGGGACCGCGTTCGCGGTGATCATCGCTAAACAGCTCTACGGTGGTCTGGGTCATAATCCTTTTAACCCGGCAATGATCGGCTATGTCGTACTGCTCATCTCCTTCCCGGTCCAGATGACTTCGTGGCTCCCGCCGCATGAGATAGCCGCTAATGTTCCCGGATTTAGCGACGCGCTGCGGATGATTTTCACTGGCCATACGGCGAGCGGTGGAGACATGAACAGCCTGCGAATGGGCATTGACGGTATCAGCCAGGCCACGCCGCTTGATACCTTCAAAACCTCGCTTCATGCCGGTCACGCGGTTGAAGAGATTCTCCAGTATCCTGTCTACGGCGGCGCGCTCGCCGGCCTCGGCTGGCAGTGGGTTAACCTGGCGTATCTGGCGGGTGGTCTGTTCCTGTTATGGCAAAAAGCCATTCGCTGGCATATCCCGGTCAGTTTTCTGCTGAGCCTTGCCGTTTGCGCTACCCTCGGATGGCTGTTCTCCCCGGAAAGCCTCGCCTCGCCGCAGATTCATTTGCTGTCCGGCGCCACCATGCTGGGCGCGTTCTTTATTCTGACGGATCCGGTAACCGCCTCCACCACCAATCGCGGACGCCTGATCTTCGGCGCGCTGGCGGGGTTACTGGTATGGCTAATTCGCAGCTTTGGCGGCTATCCGGATGGCGTGGCCTTTGCCGTTCTGCTGGCCAATATTACCGTTCCCTTGATCGATTACTATACGCGCCCGCGCGCGTACGGCCACCGCTGAGGACCCGAACATGTTACAAAGCATGCGTAAACACGGCATCACGCTGGCCCTCTTTGCGGCGGGGTCTACCGGGCTGACGGCCGCGATTAACGAGCTGACCAAAAGCACCATTGAAGACCAGGCTGCCCAGCAGCAAAAAGCCTTATTTGACCAGGTTATGCCGGCTAATCTTTATAACAACGACTTGCTGAAAAGCTGTTATCAAGTTACCGCCCCGGCGCTGGGAAAAGGCCAGCACAAGGTTTGGATCGCTCAGGATGGCGAAAAACCGGTGGCTGCGGTGATGGAAGCCACCGCACCGGACGGCTATTCCGGGGCCATTCAGCTGCTGGTGGCCGCCGATTTTAAAGGTACCGTGCTGGGTACCCGCGTCACCGAACATCATGAGACGCCGGGGCTGGGCGATAAAATCGAACTCAGAATTTCCGACTGGATCACCCTCTTTGCCGGTAAAGTGATTCATGGGCAAAACGACAGCCACTGGGCCGTGAAAAAAGACGGCGGCAACTTCGACCAGTTTACCGGGGCCACCATTACCCCGCGCGCGGTGGTCAATGCCGTCAAGCGCGCCGGCCTGTACGCACAAACGCTGCCCGCGCAGATTTCCGCATTCACTCCCTGTGGAGACTAAATCATGAGCGAAGTAAAAGACGTTATTGTTCAGGGGTTGTGGAAAAACAACTCCGCGCTGGTTCAGCTGCTGGGGATGTGTCCCCTACTCGCCGTGACCTCGACCGCCACCAACGCCCTTGGCCTTGGGCTGGCGACGACGCTGGTGCTCACCCTGACGAACCTGACCATTTCCAGCCTGCGCCGCTGGACGCCGGCGGAAATCCGTATTCCGATTTACGTCATGATCATCGCTTCGGTGGTGAGCGTCGTGCAGATGCTGATCAACGCCTACGCGTTCGGCCTCTATCAGTCTCTGGGGATCTTTATCCCGCTGATTGTCACCAACTGTATCGTGGTTGGGCGCGCTGAGGCCTTTGCCGCGAAAAAAGGCCCGGCGCTGTCGGCGCTGGATGGTTTTTCCATCGGCATGGGGGCCACCTGCGCGATGTTTGTGCTCGGATCAATGCGGGAAATTCTCGGCAACGGTACCCTGTTTGATGGTGCCGACAGCCTGCTCGGCAGCTGGGCTAAAGTTCTGCGCATTGAAGTATTTCATACCGATACGCCGTTTCTGCTGGCGATGCTGCCGCCGGGGGCATTTATTGGCCTCGGCATGATGTTGGCGGTAAAATACCTTATCGATGAACGTAGCAAACAGCGCAAAGCTAAAGCGGTACAAGCCGATGTCGTTGCGCCGTCTGATGTGACGGGAAAAGCCTGGAATGAATAAGAGTAAACGCCTGGAGATCCTCACCAGGCTCAGGGATAACAACCCGCACCCCACCACGGAGCTGAATTTTCACTCGCCGTTTGAATTATTGATCGCCGTCCTGCTCTCGGCGCAGGCCACCGACGTCAGCGTCAACAAAGCGACGGCAAAACTCTACCCGGTCGCCAACACGCCGGCGGCCATGCTGGCGCTGGGCGTTGAGGGCGTGAAGTCGTATATCAAGACTATTGGCCTGTTTAACAGCAAAGCAGAAAACGTCATCAAGACCTGTCGTATCCTGCTTGAGCAGCACAATGGCGAAGTGCCGGAAGATCGGGCGGCCCTTGAGGCGCTTCCCGGCGTCGGCCGTAAAACCGCGAACGTGGTACTCAACACCGCCTTCGGCTGGCCGACAATCGCCGTCGATACGCATATCTTCCGCGTTTGCAATCGGACACAATTTGCGCCCGGTAAGAACGTTGAACAGGTCGAAGAAAAGCTGTTAAAGGTGGTTCCAGCGGAATTTAAAGTCGACTGCCATCACTGGTTAATCCTGCACGGTCGTTATACCTGTATTGCCCGCAAACCGCGCTGCGGCTCCTGCCTGATAGAAGACCTTTGCGAGTACAAAGAGAAGGTCGATCTCTGAACACGCATCGCGTCATTATCCATCAGGGTGATGACGCTGCTTTTCCCCCGCCTTCATCGACATTCACGCCATCATTTTCGCGCTGTTGCGGGTGATTATGCGGTTATATAATCATCGGCCAGCTTATTCATTTTTTTTAGAGGCAAAATTTCTATGCATTTGTGATCGAGATCACCTGGTCAATTTATTGTTGATTTAATGTTAACGCTTTTGCGTGCAAACCTGCTGATTCAAATACCCTTAAGTTAAATACCAACACAATAACCCATCAATTTTTAGGATTATGGGCTATATCACTGGATGCAAGCGCATACAGCCGAACATATCGCCATTATGCGAAAAACTTCGGATCCCAACAGATAAAAACTCTCCCTTTGGCTAAACCTTGAAATTTAACTCTGAATAACATTTGAGTAGACGGTGTATTATGCCACATGGAATATGTGTAACAGATTATTGCAAAGCTATTGCCTGAAGGGGCAGGATAGTGAACATTACCTGCCGTTTTCCCTCCAGAATAACTATAAAGGCGGCGGTCTGAGAAGATTGCGCCCCGAACACCCCCCGTTAATATGGGATGTAAAAAAAGAGGTATTTGTGTCGACTGCAAACAATAAACCAACAGAAAGCGTAAGTTTAAACGCTTTCAAACAACCACGTTCGTTCTATCTCATCTTCTCTATTGAGCTGTGGGAACGTTTTGGTTTCTACGGCCTGCAAGGGATCATGGCCGTTTACCTGGTTAAACAGCTGGGTATGTCAGAAGCGGACTCTATTACTCTGTTCTCCTCCTTTAGCGCGCTGGTCTACGGTCTGGTGGCGATTGGCGGCTGGCTGGGCGACAAGGTGCTTGGCACTAAGCGCGTCATCATGCTCGGCGCAATCGTTCTGGCTATCGGCTACGGCCTGGTAGCGTGGTCCGGGCACGATGCGAGCATCGTGTATATGGGTATGGCGACGATTGCCGTCGGTAACGGCCTGTTTAAGGCTAACCCCTCTTCCCTGCTCTCAACCTGCTATGAAAAGAACGACCCGCGTCTGGACGGTGCATTTACCATGTACTATATGTCCGTCAACATCGGTTCCTTCTTCTCTATGCTGGCCACGCCGTGGCTGGCGGCGAAGTTTGGCTGGAGCGTCGCTTTCGCCCTGAGCTTTGTCGGTCTGGTGATCACCATCGTCAATTTCGCTTTCTGCCAGCGCTGGGTTAAACAGTACGGCTCGAAGCCTGACTTCGCCCCGCTGCAGGTAGGTAAGCTGCTGGCGACTATCGTTGGCGTGGTGGTTCTCATCGCGATTGCAACCTGGCTGCTGCACAACCAGGGTATTGCACGTATGGCGCTGGGCGTGGTTGCGCTGGGCATCATCGTTATTTTCGCTAAAGAAGCCTTCGCGATGCAGGGCGCGGCCCGTCGCAAAATGATCGTCGCTTTCATCCTGATGCTGCAGGCGATTATCTTCTTCGTTCTGTACAGCCAGATGCCAACCTCCCTCAACTTCTTTGCGATTCGCAACGTTGAACACTCTCTGCTGGGCATCGCTTTCGAGCCTGAGCAGTACCAGGCGCTGAACCCTTTCTGGATCATTATCGGTAGCCCGATTCTGGCCGCCATTTATAACAAGATGGGCGATACCCTGCCGATGCCGATGAAGTTTGCTATTGGTATGGTCCTGTGCTCCGGCGCCTTCCTTGTCCTGCCGCTGGGCGCTAAGTTCGCCAGCGATGCGGGCATCGTAAACGTCAGCTGGCTGGTGATCAGCTACGGCCTGCAGAGTATCGGTGAACTGATGATTTCCGGTCTGGGTCTGGCGATGGTGGCACAGCTGGTTCCGCAGCGCCTGATGGGCTTCATTATGGGTAGCTGGTTCCTGACTACCGCTGGCGCCAACCTGATCGGCGGCTACGTGGCGAACATGATGGCGGTGCCGGATAACGTGACTGACCCGCTGATGTCGCTGGAAGTTTACGGTCGCGTGTTCCTGCATATCGGTGTCGCCACCGGCATTATCGCCATCCTGATGCTCATGACGGCGCCGAAGCTGAACCGTATGACCCAGGACGACGATAAAACGGCAAAAGCCAGCGATACCGCTACGGCTTAAGCTCCCCGGGAAAACCCATAAATTTAAACCGCTAACGCGCTGTTAGCGGTTTTTTTTTACCCCTGGGCGGACTAACATACAGGAAACCGCAGCCACGAGGAGTTACCGATGAAACTGTTCTACAAATCCGGCGCTTGTTCTCTTGCTTCGCATATCGCGCTACGCGAAAGCGGGCTGGACTTCACCCTGCAGGGCGTTGACGTGATGAAAAAACGTCTCGAAAACGGGGATGATTATCTGCAGATCAACCCGAAGGGTCAGGTACCGGCGCTGCTGCTGGACGATGATGTGCTGCTGACGGAAGGCGTGGCCATTATGCAATATATCGCCGATCGCGTGCCGGACCGCCAGCTGCTGGCGCCGGTGGGAAGCATTGCCCGCTATCAGACGCTGGAGTGGCTAAACTACGTGGCGACGGAGCTGCATAAAGGTTTTACCCCGCTGTTTCGCCCGGATACGCCGGAGGATTACAAACCTGTCGCTCGCGCGCTGCTGGACAAAAAAATGCAGTACGTGAACGAATGCCTGGAAGATAAAGAGTGGATTAACGGGCACCGTTTCACTATCGCCGATGG
The DNA here is from genome assembly GCF_040061795.1 of Klebsiella sp. GN_Kp190. Classification (NCBI taxonomy): domain Bacteria; kingdom Pseudomonadati; phylum Pseudomonadota; class Gammaproteobacteria; order Enterobacterales; family Enterobacteriaceae; genus Klebsiella; species Klebsiella sp. GN_Kp190. The sequence goes on along the minus strand of NZ_JBEAFN010000016.1, from coordinate 97,321 downwards.
CTACCTGTTTACCGTGCTGCGCTGGGCGTACGCCGTGAAGCTGGATATGGAAGGCTATAGCAATATTGCAGCCTGGATGAAGCGCGTTGCCGCGCGGCCTGCGGTAGCCGCCGCCCTCGAGGCTGAAGGGCTGAAGTGAAGCCGATGCTTGCCCGACGCAGGTCGGGCAAGTTGTTCTCACGCCTCTTAAAGCTGCGTGGCGCTGAAGTAGTGCTCCGGCTGCGCGATGCGATCCTGAGCCGCCACAACCTGTAGCTCATACTCCTGCATATTTTTTGTCGCCAGCATGATTTCATACACCGCGGCGGTCACGTGCTCCAGCGCATCGCGCAGTCCCGCGCCCTGCAGCAGCTTAACCAGCAGCAGCCCGCTGGTGACATCGCCGACGCCCACCGGCTGGCGCATGCCAAAATCCACCAGCGGACGGCTGATATGCCAGGCTTCCTGCGCGGTGACCAGCAGCATTTCAAAACGATCCATACTCAGCCCGGCCCGCGAAAGATGCTTCACCAGCACCACTTCCGGCCCCTGTGCAATCAGCTCGCGCGCGGCCAGCACCGCTTCGTTAACGTTCGCCACCGGATGCCCGCAGAGGATCTCCAGCTCAACCAGGTTTGGCGCAATAATATCGCTCGCCGGCAGCGCATAGCGTACATGAAACTCCGCGACGCCGGGCGCTACGATACAGCCCTTTTCAGGGTGCCCCATGACCGGATCGCAGAAATATTTCGCGGCCGGATTGGCGCTTTTCACCTGACGCACGATGCCAAGAATATGTTCGCCCTGTTCCGCCGATCCCAGGTATCCGCTTAATACCGCGTCACAGCGCTGCAGCTGGTTAATATCGGCAATCCCCTGAACAATTTCCGTCAGATGCGCTGGCGGCATCACGCAGCCGGTCCACTTTCCGTATTGGGTATGGTTGGAGAATTGTACGGTATTAAGCGGCCAGACGTTGGCGCCAAGGCGGCGCATCGGAAATTCAGCGGCGCTGTTGCCCGCATGGCCAAACACAACGTGGGACTGGATGGCGAGGATATTCTTCATCTTGATTACCTGAGAGCAAAAAATAAGGGGCGCGGTTTCCCACGCCCCTGCCTTTACGCAATTACTTCCAGCAGACCAGACAGTAATTTTTCTTACCGCGACGCAGTAAGGTGTAGCGACCAAAGAGACGGTCGGCATCAACAAATACGTATTCCGGGTCGGACTGTTTTTCGCCGTTGATGGTCACCGCATTGGATGCGATGGTTTTACGCGCCTGACCGCGGGACGGCTGCAGTTCAGAATCCACCAGCGCCTGCATCAGATCGGCGCCTTTATCCATTTCGATCATCGGCACGCCATCCTGCGCCAGCTGTTCGAAATCGGCTTCGCTCAAATCGCTCAGGTTACCGTTGAACAGGCTCTCGGTAATGCGTTTTGCCGCCACCAGACCTTCTTCACCGTGCACCAGGCGGGTCACCTGTTCGGCCAGCACATACTGGGCGCGCGGTGCTTTACCGCTGTTTTTGTCTTCTTCTTCCAGGGCATTGATTTCAGCCATGTCCATAAAAGTGAAGAACTTCAGGAAGCGATAAACGTCGGCATCCGCGGTGTTGATCCAGAACTGGTAGAACTTGTACGGACTGGTTTTCTTCGGATCCAGCCACACTGCGCCGCCTTCGGTTTTACCGAATTTCGTGCCGTCCGCCTTGGTGATCAGCGGAACTGTGAGGCCAAAGACCTGGTTCTGGTGCAGACGACGGGTCAGGTCGATACCGGAGGTAATGTTGCCCCACTGGTCAGAACCGCCGATTTGCAGCGCCACGCCGTGCAGTTTGTTCAGGCAGGCAAAGTCGTACCCCTGCAGCAGGTTGTAGGAGAACTCGGTAAAAGAGATGCCCTGGTCGTCACGGTTCAGACGCTGCTTCACCGCTTCTTTGTTGATCATCTGGTTTACCGAGAAGTGCTTGCCGATATCACGCAGGAAAGTCAGCACGTTCATGCTGCCAAACCAGTCGTAGTTGTTGGCGGCAATGGCAGAATTTTCACCGCAATCAAAGTCGAGGAAAGGCGCGACCTGTTTGCGGATTTTATCTACCCACTCCTGCACGGTATCTTCAGTGTTCAGTTTACGCTCCGCGGCTTTAAAGCTCGGGTCGCCAATCAGACCGGTCGCGCCGCCCACCAGGGCAACCGGTTTATGGCCGGCCATCTGGAAGCGTTTCAGGCATAACAATGGAACAAGATGCCCCAAATGCAAGCTGTCAGCGGTGGGATCGAAGCCGCAATAGAGCGCGATCGGGCCTTGCGCCAGTCGCTCTGCTAACGCTTCTTCGTCCGTCACCTGGGCTATCAGCCCCCGCTCCTGCAATTGTTTAATCAAGTTACTGCTTGCCATCAAATTCTCCATCTATAAAACGACTGCACCTCTGCCGGTACACGACTTTTCGCCAGACGCGAAAAAAATATCTACGCAAAATTATTCAAGCTGCGTCGCCGCGGCAAGCATGTGAAAGCCCAGGGAACTTACTCAGGTAAGCGACAGAGCCAGGCAGGCGCAGCTAACAAAGATGCAGCTTGAAAAATGAAGCGTATAGAATAAAGCGCCGGGCCACGATGCACCAGCGCTTAACACAACATTTTTGCGTCCTTTATGGCGCCAGTCGGTCGATTTGCCAGCCGCCGTTTTGCCGCTGGTAGAGAAAACGATCGTGCAGACGATGCTCGCCGCCCTGCCAGAACTCCATCTGTTCGATACTGACGCGGAATCCGCCCCAGAAGCTCGGCAGCGGCACTTCGCCCTGCTGGAATTTTTGCTTAAGCTCGAGGAACTTACTCTCAAGGATGCCGCGCGCCGAGATACGGCTGGACTGCTGCGACACCCATGCGCCAATCTGACTATCGCGCGGACGGCTATGGAAATATTTCACCACTTCCAGCGTTGAAAGGCGTTCCGCTTTACCGATAACCATCACCTGACGTTCCAGCATATGCCATGGGAAAAGCAGGCTGATGCGGGGATTTTTTTCAATCTGATGGGCTTTGCGGCTGCCGAGGTTGGTATAGAACACCAGGCCTTTCTCATCGTAGTGCTTGAGCAACACGATGCGCTGGTAAGGCTGCGAGTTTTCATCGACGGTCGCGACAACCATCGCCGTTGGGTCAGCGAGCTTTGCGTCACAGGCCTGACGCAGCCAGCGCTCAAAGAGTGCCAGAGGTTCGGCGGGAAGATCGTGGCGGCGCAGGCCACCACGGGTATACTCACGGCGCAGGTGCGCGATTTGCTGCAATTCGTCGTTATCAGACATGGCAATTGAGAAAATAATCAAAGGGTAGCGTTATTGTGCGCCCCCATGGCTGAAATCTCAACGTTTGGCGGTTTGCAGCTGACAGTTTTCCAGCACGATACGGTCCCGTTTATAGACGGTGGCGCTATCGCCCTTCGACCAGAAGACGTAAACGCCATCGGTATAGCGCGCGCCAGAAGCGGAGAGCCCCTGCTGTAAATTGAGCCGCTGATTATCGTAAATAAAGCTGACCTGCTGGCGAGTATGATTGAGATGGACGGTCAACGGTTTCTGGTCACACTGATACTCGAGGGTGTCCGTATTCATCCGCTCGACAAACTGGTTGTAATAGCTACAGCCCGCCAGCATAAAAGGTACAGCAAGAATAAGAATTTTTTTCATCAATTTGCCTTCGACTTTCCCGGTCCGGGAAGGCATAACGCCCTCCCTCAACGCTGTCCAGTTTACGAAGAAACCGGCGCGGGTGATTTCAGTTAACTCTGATTTTGCGGCGGATTGGCCGGAAAAATCGCACCAAGCACGGAAGCTTGCGACGCGCCGGTCACGGAAGGGAGATTGCCGGGTAGTCCGGCAAGCGTCCGCCACGCCAGCCATGCGAAAGCCAGCGCCTCCATATCATCACCGCTGATCCCCGCCTCATCGGTCGTCGATACCTCGGTTCCCGGCAGCAGCGCCGCCAGACGGGCCATCAGAAGCGGATTGCGCGCCCCGCCGCCGCATACCAACAGACGTTCACATCCCCCGCTGAGCAGCACCTGTTCACTGATGCTGACGGCGGTCAGCTCCGCAAGGGTCGCCTGAACGTCCTGGGCGCGAAGCCCCGGATAACGCGCCAGATGCTGCGACAGCCAACCGTAGTTAAAGTATTCACGACCGGTGCTCTTTGGCGCCGGCAGCGCAAACCACGGATCGCTTAGCATATCCTGCAGCAACGGCAGCACAATTTTACCCTCGCTGGCCCACTGTGCGTCTTTATCGAAGGGTTTACCGCACTGACGCCAGACCCACGCATCCATCAGCATGTTGCCCGGGCCGGTGTCGTAGCCGCGCACCGGCAGACCTGGCGCCAGCAAAGAGAGGTTGGCGATCCCGCCAATATTGAGAACCATTCGACGCTCAACCGGGTGCGCCAGCAGCGCGTGGTGGAACGCCGGGACCAGCGGCGCGCCCTGCCCGCCGAGCGCCATATCGCGACGGCGAAAGTCCCCGACCACCGTCACGCCGGTATGCGCGGCAATCTGGTTATTGTCGCCAATCTGCAGAGTATGCGGCGCATCGCCTGCTGGCTCATGCCAGACCGTTTGGCCGTGGCAGCCGATAGCGATGATGTCCGCCGCCTTAAGCTTTTCCTGAGCCATCAATGCCAGAACCGCATCGGCAAATAGGCGTCCCAGGCGCGTATCGAGACGCCCCAGCTGCGAAAGAGTCAGCGGCTGCCCCTGGCAGATGGCCAGGATATCTTCTTTAATCGCGATGGGGATGGGATAGGTCAGGCTGGCCTGCTGGGCAACCAGATTTTCATTAATTGCTGCGAGAACAACATCAACACCATCAAGGCTGGTGCCGGACATAACGCCGATAAAGCGGCCTGATTTCATACGCTTTCCTTCATTCCATGACTCTCGTATATCCCCACACTCCATCATAAACGAGGGGGCAAAGCTACGCTGCTATAATACTTTTTAACAATACAAGCAGCGCTGCCGGTTCTTAGGGTAAAGAACTTGTGTTTAGTTTAGGTTGAGACGACTCTGATTATTATTTTTTGTATAGTCGTTGCATCTGCTATGCCAGCAGACGCTTAAATGCCATATAATTGGCTACAAGGAAGTTCAACAGAACGCTTCTTGGTGAACAGGAGATTCATAAATGATTTTACGTGTTTTGGCTGTCTCGATGATTGGTTTTACGCTTGCAGGCTGCGTCAGCAGCAGCGGCCTGTCCGGCGATGTTTACTCCGCATCTGAAGCCAAACAGGTCCAGAGCGTGACCTACGGCACCATTGTGCATACCCGTGCGGTGCAGATTCAGGGCGGAGATGACAGCAACGCCATCGGCGCTATCGGCGGCGCGGTGCTCGGCGGCTTCCTCGGTAACACCATTGGCGGCGGCACGGGTCGCTCCCTGGCAACGGCGGCAGGCGCTGTCGCCGGCGGCGTAGCCGGTCAGGGCGTACAGGGCGCGATGAACAAAACTCAGGGCGTTGAGCTGGAAATCCGCAAAGATGACGGTAACACCATCATGGTCGTGCAGAAGCAAGGCAGCACGCCGTTCTCCGTCGGCCAGCGCGTAGCCATTGCCGGCAGCGGCAGCCAGGTGACGGTCTCCCCGCGCTAAATCTTCTCTCTGCGGCCCGGACGGGCCGCTTATTGATATAAAATACGTATTATTTTCCCAGCGTAAATAAATAATTCATATATATTTATATTTTTCTTTCATACATGCACTAATTTGCGCCCGCGCAATATTCCGCCCGTCACCATCAAGTATTCTCCAGCCAGTATTATTTAAACATTGCGGCAATTCTGTCGTTTTACCTTCGCATTTTTCAGGGATGTTGACTATGCGCGTTAATATAAAAAGCTTACCCTATCGGATATTTATTTACGCTATCGCGTGCAGTCTTTCTATTGCTGTGGTTAATTTTATTACCACCTCATTAATTCATCGTATTTCTACAACATCATCCATGCTTTTCCCCGTGCTGACTATTTCACTGATGGGCTTTCATATTATGATTGCCTGCTTTATGGGCATGAAATATCTGTGTGATAAAAAACAGCTGTACCTGGCCCCGATAGCCTTCGCGTTTACCTGCTCGGCCCTGCTGATGCTGGGAACGATAGGCAGCTATCCCGACTGGCTGGTCTGCGCTCAGGGGCGCGAGATCAATCAAAATGACGCGCTGATTTTTTATTTTTTCCGCAACGTAATGATGGCTGTTTTATTTATAACCTCAATTATTTTATATCGCATCCGACATATTACCGGCCACTCAAGAAAAATTCACGGTGCGGTGCTCAGTAGTTGTTTTATTTTTATCACCGCAACGCTCATATTATCGTGGGTTCATTCAAGCAACTCGCCGTTGCTAAGCATTGAATTCATTGACAATCTAACCTACACCTTTACGCCACTATGGCATAATCGCATTGGCTGGCTATTAATTATCATATGGTCATTAACGCTGATTTTACTGATCGGCCTGACTCGGCTGCGTAATATATTCTGGTACAGCGGCGCTTTTTTTTGTACCGCCTATATCTTTACGCTGCTGGTGCTGCTCTCCACGGTTAGCGGTAACGCTCACTCCTGGAACCAGGCGCGGCTTTTTGAAACGCTGAGCACCCTGTTTCTGATTTTAATTCTGCTTGGTGACGTTTTTATACTCTATCGTGAATCAAACGAAAGATACGTCCGCTCTTACCAGAACTCGATTCGCGATCCCCTGACCCGGCTGTATAACCGCAGCTATTTCTATGACACCCTGACTCAGCGGTTGTCGAAGGCTTCCGCTTCACAGCCGCTGTCGGTTATCGTCTGCGACCTCGATCGCTTTAAGCGCATCAACGACACCTACGGTCACGTGCAGGGAGATAAGGTGATTCAGTTTGCTGCCAGCGTGTTGCAGAACAACGTGCGCCAGGACGACGCTGCCGCGCGTATCGGCGGGGAAGAGTTTGCCGTGCTGCTGGTGAATATCGGCGCCAACGAAGCGCTGGCAATCGCCGAACGTATCCGCCTGTCGGTCAGCGAGAAGCAGGAGGGATTACCGGAGAGAATGACCATCAGTATGGGCGTGTTCACCACGCAGGATGCGCACGTTTCGGCAGAAGAGTGCGTTAAGCGCGCGGATACCGCGATGTATGAAGCGAAAAACAGCGGGCGTAACCGCGTAGTGGTCTGGCGTGAATAAATAAAAAAGAGGCCTTGAGAGTCCTCAAGGCCTCGCTAAGGTCAATCTTTTGCCTGGAGATCGAGAATATTGTGTTCAAGTTTACGAATCAAATTAAGCAGCGTTTCCACCTCTTCCTTAGATACGCCGGCCAGAATCTCATCACGCGTTTTGCCGATAACCTCTTCCATTTCGTTGATCAGAGGCTCGGCTTTTTCGGTAAGCTTGATACGTTTTGCCCGCCGATCGTTAGCACAGGTCTGGCGAGAAATAAGCCCTTTCTCCTCCAGCTGGTCGAGCGTGCGAACCAGCGACGGCTGCTCAATACCAATGGCTTTCGCCAGCTGAATCTGCGACTGTTCAGGCGGCAGCTGGTGAATGTTATGCAGCGTGACCCAGTGCGTCTGCGTTAACTCCAGAGGTTTCAGGCGATGGTCGATTAGCGCGCGCCAGACGCGCACCAAACGTGCCAGATCAGAACCAAGTGGCGATTCCAATTTCATCTCCTTATAATTAGCTTGCTAAGTTATTATACTGATTTTAGAATAGTGTGCAGCATTTAAATTACCAAAACAAATGAATTACCCGATTCACTAAAATCAGAACAATGATTTACAATGTGAATAATCGCATAACCTGAACATTCTTCCTGCAACGGCAAAGGATTTTTGCTTGTGAAACTGAGTCTTAACACTGCCGGATTGTCGCTCCAGGACCTGGTTTTCGGCGCTTCTGTCTATTTCCCTCCCGTCTTTAAAGCCGTTTTGCTGGGCTTTTTTATCTGGTTGATTATCCACCGCCAGCTGCGGGACTGGATGTATGCAGGCGAGATTTGGCATCCCCTGCTAATGGACCTTTCCTTCTTTGCGCTCTCCGTCTGTCTGGCGCTGGTTTTACTGACTATCTGGTAATGTTCATTACATGAAGAAACTAAAATACTTATCCACGCTGCTGGTCGCCGCGCTGGCTATTATTGCCGCCTGGCTGGTCTGGAATTACTACACGCAATCCCCGTGGACCCGCGACGGCAAGGTCCGCGCCGAGCAGGTTGGCGTCACGCCCCAGGTTTCCGGCAGCATCCTGCAGCTCAACGTGCGCGACAACCAGCTGGTTAAAGCGGGAGACGTGCTGTTCAGAATCGATGACACGCCTTATAAAATCGCCCTGCTCAACGCCCGGGCGCAGCTTGCTAAAGCCAAAGCGGAAGTCGCCCGCGCGCAGGCAGAACAGAAAAAAGCCGCCAGCGATGCCAGCCGTCGGCGTCATCTTTCACAGAACTTTATCTCGGCAGAGGATTTAGAAAACGCCAATACCGCGCTGAATACCGCCACGACCAACCTCGAAGCCGCTAAGGCCGTGGTTGGCGTGGCGCAGGCAACCCTCGATCACGCCCAATGGCAGCTCACGCAGACGGAAATAAAAGCGCCGGTTGACGGCTGGGTCACCAATCTCTCAACCCGGGTTGGCGACTACGCCGCCGTTGGCCACCCGGTTTTCGCCCTCGTGGACAGCCGCTCCTTCTACGTGGTGGGTTATTTTGAAGAAACGAAACTGCGCAATATCCGTCCCGGTGACAGCGCGCAGATCATTCTTTATAGCAGCAAGCAGAAGTTACAGGGTCACGTGAGCAGCATCGGACGCGCCATCGTCGACCAGAGCGTGGAGAGCGGCGGCGATCTGGTAGCGAACATTAAACCGAATATTCCGTGGGTCCGACTTGCCCAGCGCGTACCTGTGCGTATTGAGTTTGATCACTTGCCGCCGGATACCATCCTGGTCTCCGGTACCACCTGCACCGTAGCCATCGGCGCGCAATAATGAAGCTGCAGGCTCTGACGTGGCGCTCGCTCCCGTGGATTAAGGCCAGCCGTCCGCAGTGGCGCTATGCCTTGCGTAACGGGATTGCCATGTGCCTGGCGCTGAGCGTCGCCTACTGGCTGAATCTTGACGAACCCTACTGGGCGATGACCTCCGCCGCGGTGGTCAGTTTTCCCACCGTCGGCGGGGTGATCAGCAAAAGCTTCGGGCGTATTGCCGGCAGCCTGCTCGGCGCCTGCGCGGCGCTGCTGCTGGCCGGGCATACGCTCAACGATCCGTGGCTGTTTCTGTTCAGCATTTCGGCGTGGATAGCCCTCTGCACGTGGGCCTGCGCGATGTTTACCAATAACGTCGCCTACGCTTTCCAGCTTGCGGGCTACACCTGCGCGATTATCGCGTTCCCGGTTATCAATATCACCGACGCGAACGAACTGTGGACTATCGCCCAGTCGCGCGTCTGCGAAGTCATCGTCGGTATTTTGTGCGGCGGGCTGATGATGATGATCTTACCGAGCACCTCCGATGGCGCTACGCTGCTGACGGCGCTGAAAAACATGCATGCGCGCCTGCTGGAACACGCCAGCCTGCTGTGGGTGCCGGAAACGACCGATGCCATTCGCACCGCGCACGAGAGCGTGATCGGGCAAATCCTGACCATGAATCTGCTGCGCATTCAGGCCTTCTGGAGCCACTATCGCTTTCGTCGGCAAAACCCGCTGCTGAACTACCTGCTGCATCAACAGCTGCGAATGACCAGCGTGATTTCGAGCCTGCGGCGAATGCTGCTCAACTGGCCCACCGCGCCCGCCCGCACCCGCGAGATACTGGAGTCGTTGCTCAACGAGTTATCTCATGCCAACGCCGACGCCCTGAGCGTTGCCCGCATCATCGCTCCGCTGGCGCCCCCCGCGGACGCTGACTACCGGCATATCGCCTTCTGGAAGCGTCTGCGCTACTTCTGTCGTCTCTATCTGGAGAGCAGCCGCTGGCTCAGGCGCATCGAAAACGCCAGCGCGATAACCGAATTTAACGTACCTTCCGCGCCAGCGCTGGCTCGCCATACCGATCAGGCCGAAGCCTTATGGAACGGCGTACGCACCTTTTGCGCGCTGGTGATGGTCGGCGCCTGGGGAATTAGCACCCAATGGCAGGCCTGCGCTGCAGCCCTGACCCTGGCGGCGATCTGCTGCGTGCTCTATTCGGTCTCTCCTTCGCCGTTTAAGTCACTAACGCTGCTGATGCGTACCCTGATCCTGCTTTCACTCTTTAGCTTTGTGGTGAAGTTTGGCCTGATGGTGCAGATAACCGATTTATGGCAGTTCTTGCTGTTTCTGTTTCCCCTGCTGACCACCATGCAGCTGCTGAAACTCCAGATGCCTAAGCTCGCCGGACTGTGGGGGCAGCTGATTGTATTTATGGGGTCGTTTATTTCGGTGACCAACCCGCCGGTCTACGACTACGCATCGTTTCTTAACGATAATCTGGGCAAAATCATCGGCGTCGGCCTTGCCTGGCTGGCGTTCGCCATCATCAGCCCGGGTTCAGACGCGCGTAAAAGCCGCCGTCATATCCGTGCGTTACGGCGTCACTTTGTCGACCAGCTAAGCCGCCGCCCGCAGCATAGCGAGCATGAATTTGAATCGCTGGTTTATCACCACATCAGCCAGCTCAGCAATAGCCAGGATGCGCTGGCGCGCCGCTGGCTGCTGCGCTGGGGCGTGGTTTTGCTCAACTGTTCCCACGTGGTGTGGCAGCTTCGCGAGTGGGAAACCCGTTCCGACCCGCTATCGCAGGTGCGCGATTTATGCATCAGCCTGCTGCGGGATGTGATGAGCGAGCGCGGGGTACAGCAGCGGCCACTCGCCTCGACGCTGCAGGAGCTGCAGCGCATCTGCGACGCGCTTAATCACCACCACCAGCCGGCAGCCAAAGAGCTGGCGGCGGTTATCTGGCGACTGTGGTGCGCGCTGTCGCAGCTGGAACAGGCGCCCATTGCCGGCACCTTAACGGAAAGAACTACTTAATCACGCCGCAGGCGAACCGCTCGCCGCCGCCGCCAAGGGGCTGCGGGCTATCGGACATATTGTCGCCCCCCACGTGAATCATCAGCGCCTTCCCTTTAACCTCATCCAGCGTTTTTAAGCGCGGCGCGACCACCGGCTGGGTTGCTTTACCGTCGTTATTGACCACCAGGAACGGCAGATCGCCGAGGTGACCGGCGCCGTCGGGACCTTCATGCTTACCGGTTTTTTGCGGATCGTAGTGCCCGCCTGCTGCGCCAGCGGCGACGGCTTTACCCTCTTTAATCGCGGGCTGGCAGCTGCCGTTGGCGTGGATATGGAAGCCGTGCTCGCCGGGAGGCAGCGCCTTCAGGTCTGGCGTAAATTCCAGGCCTTTCGCGGTTTCGCTGATTTTAACGCTACCGATAGCCTGACCGACGCTCTGGCTGGTGACAAGATTGATATCGACGCTTTCACTGGCCGCCTGCGCGCCTGCGCACGCGGCCAGGGTAAGTATGGCGAGAATACATCGTTGCATAACACCTCCTTAATGGCTCTGTCGCTACTAAGTGTAGGCCATTGCGGAGGTGATGGGGTTTACGGAACGTCGTAGCCTAACGCCGCTTTGCGGATACGGAACCACTGCTGGCGGGACATCTTCAGCTTTTCGGCCACCACTGCGGAACGCACGCGCTCTATTTTCCCTGAGCCAATAATCGGCAACGGCTGCGACGGCAGGCGCAGGATCCAGGCATACACCACCTGCTCAATGCTCTCCGCATTCAGCTCCTGAGCAACGCGCGCCAGCTCATCGCGCAGCGGCTGGAAGCTGTCGTCGTTAAACAAACGACCGCCGCCGAGGCAGGACCAGGCCATCGGGCGAATACGCAGCTGCTGAAGCTGATCCAGCGTACCGTCAAGCAGCAGCGGCTGATGAACCGGAGAAATTTCCACCTGGTTGGTCGCCAGGGTAAACGGCAGGCGCGACTGCAGCAGGGTAAACTGGGCGGGGGTAAAGTTCGATACGCCGAAGTGACGAACCTTGCCGCTATGGTGAAGGGCCAGGAAGGCTTCCGCCACTTCATCCGCATCCATCAGCGGGTCCGGACGATGAATCAGCAGCAGGTCAATATGGTCGGTGGCAAGGTTACGCAGCGACTGCTCCGCGCTGAGAACAATATGGTCGCGGTCGGTAATATAGTGGCCGATGGTGTTTTCCGCCCGCGCTTTCGTGGCAATCCCGCACTTGGTGACAATTTCCATCCTGCTGCGCAGATGCGGCGCCAGCTTTAGCGCTTCGCCAAACGCCGCCTCGCAGCGATAGTCACCGTAAATATCGGCATGATCGATGGTGGTAATGCCCAGATCCAGGTGTTGCTCAACAAAGCCCACCAGCGCCTGAGCGGACATATTCCAGTCCATCAGACGCCAGTAGCCCATCACAAAACGAGAGAATTCCGGCCCCTGCGGAGCCATAGCAATACGCTGAACCATAACAGCTTCCTCAATAAAAAAGTGCCCTGAGTATACGCAATTTTAGGCTTAAAACAGTGAGGGTTGCTGCGGTTCTTCCGCACTATCCTGCTTAGCTGCGCGTAATTTGCGCAGTAGCCGCTGACGGCACAGACGCAAAACATCCTGCTTTTGCGCATCGCTCATTTTCTGCCAGTTGAAACGCTCGTCGCGGCTACGCATACACCCCCGACAGTAGCCGCGTTCATCAGACTGACAAATCCCCCGGCACGGACTCTGTACCGGGAAGAATTCCAGTTGTTCAGCCACTTCGCCTCTCCTGCCGCTCATCTCTTTCTTTATTGAAGACGTTTCATCCGCCGTACGCAAATTTTGTTCATCAGCCTCTGCGCCAGGCGGCATTTTTAATTATGACTTGCATTAGACCAATCGGTCTATTACAGTGAACGCCATGAACAAGCACAGTGAATGTAACACCCGCGAACATATCCTGGCCACCGGCGAGCAGCTCTGCATGCATCGGGGGTTTACCGGTATGGGTCTGAGCGAACTGCTGAAAACAGCGGAGGTGCCGAAAGGCTCTTTCTATCACTACTTTCGCTCTAAAGAAGCCTTTGGCGTTGCGCTGCTCGACCATCACTACGCCGGATATCTTCAGCGCCTGGTCGATCATTTTGACCACGGCGAGGGGAACTATCGCGATCGCCTCCTGGCCTACTATCAGCATACGCTGACGCAGTTTTGCCAGCAGGGCATCATCAGCGGCTGTCTGACGGTGAAGCTGTCGGCAGAGGTCTGCGATCTATCGGAAGATATGCGCACCGCGATGGATAAAGGCGCCAGCCAGATCATCGTTCTCCTCGGCGACGCGCTGGAGAAAGGCCGTCAGGAGGGCAGCCTTGCGTTTGACGGAGACGCCTTAACGCTCTCGCAGGTGCTTTACTCCCTGTGGCTGGGGGCGAATCTGCAGGCTAAAATTACGCGTAGCGCAACGCCGCTGGAAAGCGCCCTTGCCCACGCCAAACGTATTATTGCTGCGCCTGCCGTTTAACAGGCGTTTTTATTTACCCCGTTTCAAGACGACCGGTCTACTCAGGAGTCATTATGTCAGAATCAAAGTTGTTTACCCCGTTGAAAGTGGGTGCGGTAACCGTACCGAATCGCGTGTTTATGGCTCCGCTGACGCGTCTGCGCAGCATTGAACCGGGCGATATTCCTACCCCGCTGATGGGCGAATACTACCGCCAGCGCGCCAGCTCAGGTCTGATTATTTCCGAAGCCACCCAGATCTCCGCTCAGGCTAAAGGCTACGCGGGCGCACCGGGCCTGCACAGCCCGGAGCAGATTGCCGCTTGGAAAAAAATCACCGCCGGCGTACACGCCGAAAACGGGCGTATTGCCGTTCAGCTGTGGCACACCGGGCGCATTTCCCACAGCAGCATTCAGCCGGGTGGCGCCGCGCCGGTTGCGCCATCGGCCATTAGTGCGGGCACCCGTACCTCGCTGCGTGATGAAAACGGCCACGCTATTCGCGTAGACACCTCGATGCCGCGCGCGCTCGAAACCGCCGAGATCCCGGGGATCGTTGATGATTTCCGCCAGGCGGTAGGCAACGCCCGCGATGCCGGTTTTGACCTTGTCGAACTGCACTCCGCGCACGGCTACCTGCTGCACCAGTTCCTTTCCCCTTCTTCCAACCATCGTACTGACCAGTACGGCGGCAGCGTGGAAAATCGCGCTCGCCTGGTGCTGGAAGTGGTTGATGCGGCGAGTAAAGAGTGGAGCGCCGACCGTATCGGGATTCGCGTCTCGCCTATCGGCAGCTTCCAGAACGTCGATAATGGCCCGAATGAAGAAGCCGACGCGCTCTATCTCATCGAAGCGCTGGCCAAACGCGGTATTGCTTACCTGCATATGTCCGAGCCGGACTGGGCTGGCGGCCAACCGTACAGCGATGAATTCCGTCAGAAAGTCCGCGACCGCTTCCCGGGCGCTATTATCGGCGCTGGCGCCTACACGGTGGAAAAGGCAAACGATCTGATCGGTAAAGGCCTGATCGATGCCGTGGCCTTCGGTCGCGACTATATTGCCAACCCGGATCTGGTCGCGCGCCTGCAGAAGAAGGCCGCGCTGAATCCGCAGCGTCCGGAAAGCTTCTACGGCGGCGGCGCGGAAGGTTATACCGATTACCCTACCCTGTAATCCCTCCATTGATAGCGGCGGGTTATCGCCGCTATACTCAACGCTCTGATGTATCAAAACAAACTGCATAGGGGACATTATGCGCTTACTTCACACCATGCTGCGCGTTGGCGACCTGCAACGTTCTATTGAGTTTTACACCAACGTGCTGGGCATGAAACTGCTGCGCACCAGCGAAAACACTGAGTATAAATACTCGCTGGCATTCGTGGGTTACGGCGAAGAGAGCGATACCGCCGTGATTGAGCTGACCTATAACTGGGGCGTTGATAAGTACGATCTCGGCAGCGCTTATGGCCATATCGCGCTCAGCGTTGAAAACGCGGCCGAAGCCTGCGAGCGTATCCGCCAGAACGGCGGCAACGTGACCCGTGAAGCCGGCCCGGTCAAAGGCGGCACCACCGTCATCGCCTTCGTCGAAGATCCGGATGGCTATAAAATTGAACTGATTGAAGAGAAAGACGCCGGAAAAGGCCTCGGCAACTAATCGGCTGCGGGCACCCGCGGTGCCTGCTGTTTTATCCCCTTCCTGCTGCAAGCCGCGGCAAAATTTGCCATAATGCGCGCTACTTTTTTCCAGCTAAGAGAATCTGATGTCCGAGAACGTTCAACTTAATGGTCTGTGCGACCGTTTTCGCGGTTTTTATCCTGTGGTAATCGATGTTGAAACCGCCGGGTTTAATGCCAAAACCGACGCCCTGCTGGAGATCGCCGCTATTACGTTGAAAATGGATGAGGAAGGCTGGCTGATGCCGGACGAAACGCTGCATTTTCATGTTGAGCCTTTTGAAGGCGCCAACCTGCAGCCCGAAGCGCTGGCTTTTAACGGTATTAACCCTAACGATCCCGAGCGCGGCGCGGTGAGCGAATACGATGCGCTGCACGCGATTTTTAAAATGGTCCGCAAGGGAATGAAAGAGAGCGACTGCAGCCGCGCGATTATGGTCGCGCATAACGCCACGTTCGATCACAGCTTTACCATGGCGGCGGCAGAGCGGGCTGGCCTGAAACGTAACCCCTTCCATCCGTTCGTGACCTTCGATACCGCGGCTCTGAGCGGCCTGGCGCTGGGTCAAACGGTGCTGTCGAAAGCCTGTATTGCCGCGGGAATGGCATTTGATGGTACCCAGGCACACTCGGCGCTTTACGATACCCAGCAAACCGCCAAACTGTTCTGCGAAATCGTCAACCGCTGGAAGCGCCTTGGCGGCTGGCCATTACCCGTGGCCGAAGAGTAAGCGATAAAAAAAGCGACTTCACCGGAAGTCGCTTTTTTATTGGCAGCCGAATTACTCTGCTTTCGGTTCGTCAGTCTTGTACTTCGCGGCCGTTTCTTTGATCAACTGCTGCAGTTCGCCGCGCTGATACATTTCAATCACGATGTCACAGCCGCCGACCAGTTCACCGTCAACCCACAGCTGCGGGAAGGTCGGCCAGTTAGCGTATTTCGGCAGCTCTGCGCGGATGTCCGGATTTTGCAGGATATCGACGTAGGCAAAACGTTCGCCACAGGCGGAGAGCGCCTGAACGGCCTGAGCGGAGAAACCGCAGCTTGGCAGCTTCGGCGACCCTTTCATGTACAGCAGGATCGGGTTTTCAGCGATTTGACGTTGGATTTTTTCTAAAGTCGTGCTCATTGTCGTGCTTCCTTAAACTTCTTTACGGCAGTAATTTGTCATTGTAGCGCCCTGGGCGCAGGACCGATAATAACATTTTTTTCACTTGCCACATTTTATCTTCTGTCGGCATAAGTTGCCTTAAAAATATCATTTTATTGCTATACGCGGCAACGCGTTGCGCGTTTTTCACGCGCGGGTACCGCTGACGGAAGCATTTTTTTGCAAATGTTAACCAAACGAGACGTTAGATACAAAAGAGTAGTAACTCTCCACGATTTTATGCTTTAGAATCGATGCGGTTTGTCATTCATCGTCAGGCATCTGTATATGTCTGTAATTTAATCAGGGGATTGCTCAGTGGCGCGTCTTAACAAAATCGCGATTTCGCTCTGTGCATTACTTTTCACATCTATTTCACTTACGCCGCTGGCGCATGCTTCCGGGCATACGCACGCTTCGGCCACGCCAAAAGCGCATCCGGCCAAGGGCACGACCGCAGAGCGTAAGAAAAAAGCAGCCAGTTCTAAAAGTAAAACCACCGCCAAAACCCCCAGCAAGAAAACGTCGACCGCCAGCCGCAGCAAATCAACCGCGTCACGCCAGACTGCCAGCGCCACAAAAAAATGCGTTCTGCGCAAAGGCTATAAAAAACTGTGCGCCAGCTCGACAAGGTCGATAGCGGAAAGCAAGCTGGCAACCGCAAGCGTGCAGAAAAAGTGCGTGGTGCGTAAAGGCTATAAAAGCCGCTGCAAACCGGTTGCCGACGAGCCGCAGCTGACCATCGCCGACGCGCATAAAGCTCGGGTACAAAAGGCGCAAAGCACCGCCATGTCCAAGCTGATGGATCAGATTGGCAAACCCTATCGCTGGGGCGGCACCTCTCCGCGTACCGGGTTTGATTGTAGCGGTCTGGTCTATTACGCCTATAAGGACCTGGTTAAAATTCACATTCCGCGCACCGCCAATGAGATGTATCACCTGCGCGACGCCCGTCCGGTGGATCGCGGCGAGCTGCAAAGCGGGGATCTCGTCTTCTTCCGCACCCGCGGGCGCGGCACTGCCGACCATGTCGGGGTTTACGTTGGCAACGGCAAATTTATCCAGTCTCCGCGTACCGGCCGCGATATTCAGATCACCTCATTAAGCGACGATTACTGGGTACGCCACTACGTTGGCGCGCGTCGCGTCATGACGCCGAAAACCATTCGCTAATTGTGCCTTGCCGCTGCGGCGGCAGGGTAACTCTCTCTTTTGCCACATCTTTTAATTTGCTACTATTATTACCCTGCGTAATACATGGTTATTGCGCAGGCAAACTATAAAAAGGAGAGTAGCAATGTCGTTCGAATTACCTGCATTACCATATGCAAAAGACGCCCTGGCGCCGCACATTTCCGCAGAAACCCTGGAATACCACTACGGTAAACACCACCAGGCCTACGTCACCAACCTGAATAACCTGATCAAAGGCACTCCGTTTGAAGGCAAAACTCTGGAAGAGATCGTGCGTTCTTCCGATGGCGGCGTTTTTAACAACGCCGCTCAGGTCTGGAACCACACCTTCTACTGGAACTGCCTCGCGCCTAACGCCGGCGGCGAACCGCAAGGCGAACTGGCGGCGGCTATCGCTAAGTCCTTCGGCAGCTTCGCTGATTTCAAAGCCAAATTCACCGACGCAGCGGTAAAAAACTTCGGCGCAGGCTGGACCTGGCTGGTGAAAAACGCCGACGGTAGCCTGGCCATTGTCTCCACCAGCAACGCCGGTACGCCGCTGACCAGCGACGCGACTCCGCTGCTGACCGTGGATGTCTGGGAACACGCTTATTACATCGACTACCGTAACGCCCGTCCGAACTATCTGGAGCACTTCTGGGCGCTGGTAAACTGGAAGTTTGTTGCTGCTAATCTGGCTGCATAAAAGCAAACCGCAGAAGCCTTGCAGCTTCTGCGGTTATTGTATGACTTCACGCAATATTAACGGTTGGCGAACGCCTCTTCCGGCTGCGCCCGGCCGCTGAACAGCACCAGCAGTAGCGCCACGCCTGCGATAATCGCCCCCATCACCGGGACAAAGGCATAGCCCAGGCCGCCAGAGATCACCGCGCCGCCCGCCGCCGCGCCCAGCGCGTTTCCGAGGTTAAAAGCCCCAATATTGACCGATGATGACAGCCCCGGCGCTTCGTGGGCGACGCGCATCACGCGCATCTGCAAAGGCGGCACCACCGCAAAGGTCGCCGCGCCCCAGACCACCATACTGATTGCCGCGCCCACCTGCGATTGCGCCAGCAGCGGGATCGCCAGCATGATAACCATCAGCAGCAGCAGAAAGCCCTTCAGCGTCCCGCTAACGGAACGGTCGGCAAACTTACCGCCAAGGTAGTTACCCAGCGAGAAGCCGACGCCAATCAGCACCAGCATGGCGGTCACAAACAGCGGAGAGGCGTGGGTGATGGTATGCAAAACGGGAGAAATATAGGTATAAAGCGTGAACATCGCCCCTGCCCCCAGTACCGTCGTCAGCAGCGCCGACAGCACCTGCGGACGCATCAGCACGGAAAGCTCCTGCTTGACGTCAGGGCGCTCGCCGGCGCTGCCCTTCGGTAGAGAAAACCACAGACCGATAATCGCAATCACGCCCAGCCCCGCCGTGGCAAGAAACGACATCCGCCAGCCGATGGTTTCGCCCAGCCAGGTCGCCGCGGGAACGCCGCCGATATTCGCTATCGTCAGCCCCATAAACATCGTCGCCACGGCGCTGGCCTGTTTGTGTTTTGGCACAACGCTCGCCGCCACCACCGAACCCAGGCCGAAGAAGGCGCCGTGGTTAAGGCTGGTAATAATGCGCGACAGCAGCAGCGTGGTGTAATCCGGAGCAATGGAAGAGAGTACGTTACCGAGGGTAAAAATCGCCATCAGAAAGATCAGCGCATTTCTGCGCGCGCGGTGGGAGAGCAGCAGAGTCATCAGCGGCGCGCCGACCATCACGCCGATGGCATAGGCGCTAATCAGCATTCCCGCCGCCGGAATCGAAACGTCCACGCCTTTAGCGATAACCGGTAATAGCCCCATCGGGGAGAACTCGGTTGTGCCGATACCAAAGGCACCGATCGCCAGCGCGAGCAGGGGAAAATTGATTTTCATGCAGGGACTCCATCAGGCCGCCTTCCGCGACGGCATCTCATCAGAAGTCAAAAGCATGACATCAATCACAGAAAAACAAAAGTGAACGAAATGGCAAAAGATTTTTGCGAAAATGATAATAATGGCGGAGAGAAAGGGAGAGCGGCCCCTCCCTTATCGCATAATTAGTGCAGTACGGCGGTCAAGCCTGCGGCAACAATCAAACCAAGAACAATAATCGTTGTCGTCAGCGAAAACTTTAAATTTGTATCCATCAATTTTTCCCCCTGATTATCCCCACATGAAAAGTGAGCTTGCTCATTTTTACACAGAATAGCGTAAAAATCTTCCGAGATTTAGAGTGATGCACATTTTTGCTCTTCCCCTTTGCCCCAAGATCGGACAAAATCCCACGCTAATTTGAAAGCGTATCGGCCATTGACCCCTTCCTGTCGTTCTGTGTCGTTTTCCCGACGTGATGCCATGCTCAATTTTGGCGCCAGGGTGTGTACAGGCAAACGTTTACGTACCGATAAACAGACGATCAGGTCAAGGTCTGGAGTGAGAAGTAATGGCAACTATTAAAGATGTAGCGAAGCGCGCAAACGTTTCCACTACAACAGTGTCACATGTGATTAACAAAACCCGATTCGTTGCGGAAGAGACGCGCAATGCGGTGTGGGCGGCAATAAAAGAACTGCATTACTCCCCCAGCGCCGTTGCCCGCAGCCTGAAGGTCAATCACACCAAATCTATTGGTCTGCTGGCAACCAGCAGCGAAGCGGCCTATTTCGCTGAGATTATCGAAGCCGTCGAGAAGAGCTGCTTCCAGAAGGGCTACACCCTGATCCTCGGCAACGCGTGGAACGACCCTGAGAAACAGCGCGCCTATCTGTCAATGATGGCGCAGAAACGCGTAGACGGCCTGCTGGTGATGTGCTCCGAGTATCCGGAGTCGGTGTTAAGCATGCTGGAAGAGTATCGTCATATTCCGATGGTAGTGATGGACTGGGGCGAGGCAAAAGCCGACTTCACCGACTCGGTTGTCGATAACGCCTTTGAAGGCGGCTATATCGCCGGGCGCTACCTTATTGAGCGCGGGCATCGCGATATCGGCGTGATCCCCGGCCCGCTGGAGCGTAACACCGGCGCAGGCCGGCTGGCAGGTTTTATGAAAGCGATGGAAGAGGCGCAGATTAGCGTTCCGGAAAACTGGATTGTGCAGGGTGATTTTGAGCCGGAATCCGGCTACCGCGCCATGCAGCAGATTCTCGGCCAGCACCCTCGCCCAACGGCCATCTTCTGCGGCGGGGATATTATGGCGATGGGCGCCATCTGCGCGGCGGATGAAATGGGTCTGCGCGTGCCGCAGGATATTTCGCTGATCGGTTATGATAACGTGCGCAACGCCCGCTACTTTAGCCCGGCGCTGACCACCATTCATCAGCCTAAAGACTCTCTTGGCGAAGCGGCGTTTAACATGCTGCTGGACCGCATCGTTAATAAGCGTGAAATCTCGCAGTCGATTGAAGTCCACCCTCGCCTGGTCGAGCGCCGTTCCGTGGCCGATGGCCCGTTTGTTGATTATCGCCGTTAACCTTTCCCGCGGCGTCGGTCATTCCGGCGCCCGCAGCCACTCCCGGTTTAGCGTTTCGCTATCGCCAAGGTAATCCAGCAGCCATAGCAGCGCCGGCGAGGCATCGCTTTGCTGCCACGTCAGGCAGCATGCGGCGTCCGGGAAGGGGTTCTCCAGCTCCAGCGCCGTCCATGCGCCGCTATCAAGCCACGGGCGCGCTAAATGCCCGGGTACCATACCGACGCACAGTCCGGCGGAGAGACAGGTTTCTGAGGCATCCCAGTCCGGCACCACCACCCTCTTCTGGTTATCCAGCAGCCAGGTGGTCCGCTTCGGCAGCGAGCGCGAGGTATCCTCCCTGACCAGCGACGGCCAGTTGCGCAGGACGTCATCGCTCAGAGGCCCGGCCATTTTGGCCAGCGGATGGTGGCTCGCGACGACGCAGTCCCAGCTCAGCATTCCCATATCGCGAAAGGCGTAGCGGCCTCCTACCGGAATTGAGCGCGTCGCGCCGATGGCCAGCTCCACGCGACCGTCGGCGAGCGCATCCCAGACGCCGTTGAACACCTCCTGAAAAACAATCAGTTCGACGTCATCAAAATGACGATAGAAATCAACGATCATCTGCCGCATGCGCGTGGGTTTAACGATATTATCCACCGCAATAGAGAGCTGCCCGCGCCAGCCGTTGGCTATCTGCTGGCACTGCTGGCGGGTGATCTGCATTTTTTTGATAACAGAACGCCCCTCCTGTAAAAACCAGACGCCGGCCGGCGTTAATTCCACATCACGATGACGGCGTTCGAACAGCGGTACCGCCAGCCACTCCTCCAGCTGACGCACGGTATAGCTGACGGCCGAGGGTACGCGGTGCAGTTCCTGCGCTGCGGCGCTAAAGCTGCCGTTACGGGCGACAGCATCGACAACTTCAAGCGAGTATTCGGACCACATTTTCTGCCTGCAAAATTTTTGAATTCACCTGACAAATATTAGCGTTTCACAAGCCTTAATGCACTCCCTACACTCTGCGCCATCGTACCTGCAACAATAAAAAGAGAAGATGATGCAACAACCTGGGAAAGGATTTTTAGTCTGGCTGGCAGGACTCAGCGTACTGGGCTTTCTGGCGACCGATATGTATCTTCCGGCTTTCGCCGCCATGCAACAAGATTTGAACACTTCTGCAGCCTCCGTCAGCGCCAGCCTGAGCCTGTTCCTGGCAGGCTTTGCGCTGGGCCAGCTTTTCTGGGGGCCCCTTTCCGATCGCTATGGCCGCAAGCCGGTGCTGTTGAGCGGGCTGGCCATTTTTGCTATCGGCTGTCTGGGGATGCTGTGGGTTCGCGATGCCAACCTGATGCTCGCGCTGCGATTTATTCAGGCCCTGGGGGTTTGCGCCGCCGCGGTGACCTGGCAGGCGATGGTCACCGATTATTATCCAGCGCAAAGAACCAACCGGATTTTCGCCGCCATTATGCCGCTGGTCGGTTTATCGCCGGCGCTGGCGCCGCTGCTCGGCAGCTGGCTGCTGGTCCATTTTGAATGGCAGGCTATTTTTGCCGTGCTGTTCGCGATTACCCTGCTGCTGATGCTGCCCGCCCTGCGCCTGAAGCCAGCGAACAAACCGGCTGCCAGCGCCCAGCAGAAGCTCACGTTTCTCACCCTGCTGCGCTCGCGCGAGTATAGCGGTAACGTGCTCATCTACGCCGCCTGTTCCGCCAGCTTTTTTGCCTGGCTGACGGGGTCGCCGTTTATTCTTCATGAAATGGGCTATGGCCCGACCGTTATCGGCCTGAGCTACGTTCCGCAAACTATCGCGTTTCTGGTGGGCGGTTATGGCTGCCGCGCGGCGCTGCAAAAATGGCAGGGCCAGCAAATTCTGCCCTGGCTGCTGACGATTTTCGCCCTCAGCGTCGCCGCCACCTGGCTGGTAGGCCTGCGGGAAAACGCCACGCTCGTTGGTTTGATGATTCCGTTCTGCGCCATGGCGGTGGTGAATGGCGGTATTTACCCTATCGTCGTCGCGCAGGCCCTGAAGCCATTCCCGCAGGCGACCGGTCGCGCCGCTGCGCTGCAAAACACCCTGCAGCTTGGCCTCTGTTTCCTTACCAGCCTGCTGGTCTCGACGCTGATTGCCACCCCGCTGCAAACGACCACCAGCGTGATGCTGGTCTCCATCGTGCTGGCCGGGATGGGCTACCGCATGCAGCACAAAGCCGCGCATCTGGAAACAAAATCGTCACATGCTTAAGGTAATGTGCTGATAGTGCTAAGATCCAGTAATTAGCTTGCTAAGATATTTTTGTTGAAAGCCTGTTTTTAGCGGCCTATACTGGATCCGGCGTCACATAAATAGAAAACTAATTGATTTTAACGGGAGCAGGATGCATCCCGTTTCACCATGGAAGGCCTTTCGGCAAGGGTTACCTCCCTTCCTCTGTTCTACGTCGGATAGCAGCCTCACGGATTATCCGTGAGATTTCTCACAAAGCCAAAAAAGCGTCTACGCTGTTTTAAGGTTCTGATCACTTGGGCGTGATGGAGAAGCTATGAGTTCATCGTGTATAGAAGAAGTAAGTGTACCAAATGATGACTGGTACCGAATTGCAGCTGAATTATTAGGCCGTGCGGGCATTGAAATTAATGGTCCTGCTCCCTCCGACCTGCGAATTAAAAACCCTCTCTTTTTTAAGCGCGTTTTACAGGAAGGGTCGCTGGGGTTAGGCGAGAGCTATATGGACGGCTGGTGGGATTGTGAGCGGCTGGATATATTTTTCCATAAAGTTTTACGCGCCGGTCTGGAAAATCAGCTTCCCCATCATTTCAAAGATACCTTGCGTATCGCCAGCGCACGCTTATTCAATCTGCAAAGTAAAAAACGATCCTGGATTGTCGGTAAAGAGCATTACGATTTAGGTAACGATCTGTTCAGCCGCATGCTCGACCCCTATATGCAGTACTCTTGCGCTTACTGGAAAGACGCGCAGACTCTCGATGACGCGCAGCAGGCAAAATTAGATCTGATCTGCCGTAAACTTGAGCTTGAGCCAGGGATGCGGGTGCTGGATATCGGCTGCGGCTGGGGCGGGCTGGCTTACTACATGGCCAAACATTACCAGGTCAGCGTGGTTGGCGTGACCATCTCGGCAGAGCAGCAGAAAATGGCGCAGCAGCGCTGCGCGGACCTCGACGTCACTATCCTGCTCCAGGACTATCGCGACCTGCACGAAAGCTTCGATCGTATTGTTTCCGTCGGCATGTTCGAACATGTCGGGCCTAAAAATTACGCCACCTATTTTGATGTGGTCGATCGTAATCTGAAACCCGACGGTCGTTTCCTGCTGCATACTATCGGTTCGAAAAAAACCGATCATAGCGTTGACCCGTGGATTAACAAATATATCTTCCCTAACGGCTGCCTGCCGTCGGTGCGCCATATTGCCGAAGCCAGCGAATCGCATTTCGTTATGGAAGACTGGCATAATTTTGGTGTCGACTACGACACGACGCTGATGGCCTGGTATGAGCGCTTCCTCGCCAGCTGGCCGGAAATCGCCGACAACTACTCGGAACGCTTCAAACGTATGTTTAGCTATTATCTGAATGCCTGCGCTGGCGCTTTCCGCGCGCGCGATATTCAGCTCTGGCAGGTGGTTTTTTCTCGCGGGGCCGAACACGGCCTGCGCGTGGCCCGCTAAAAATATCCCCCGCATCGGCGGGGGTATTTTTTACTCGGCCGCCGTTTTCAGTGCCGCCTCTTTCGCCGCCAGCACGCGCTCGACGGTATCGATGACCGCCTGAGTCTGCGGATCGATTTCAATATTCACCCGATCGCCCAGCTTTTTCACCCCAAGCGTGGTGCGCTGCAGCGTTTCCGGAATTAAATGAACGCAAAAGCGGGTTGGCGTCACTTCACCGACGGTGAGGCTAATCCCATCTACGCCGATATAGCCTTTATAGAGGATATATTTCATCAACGTCGGGTCCTGAACCTTAAACCAGATCTGGCGGTTATTTTCCGAGGTGAGAATTTTCACTACTTCCGCGGTGGTCATAATATGGCCGGACATCAGGTGACCGCCAATTTCATCGCTGAATTTCGCCGCGCGCTCAACGTTAACGCTGTCGCCCTCGCCAACCTCGCCCAGATTAGTTATACGCAGGGTCTCTTTCATCAGGTCAAAACTCACTCGCGCGCCGTCTATATGGGTGACGGTCAAGCAGCAGCCGTTGTGCGCTACGGAAGCCCCGGTTTCGAGCCCCGCCAGCATATGCTCAGGCAGCTCCACGACGTGGGTGCGAAAGTTAGGTTTTTCATCGATCGCCACCACTTTGGCGGTCCCCTGCACAATACCGGTAAACATATTTTGCTCCTGTATAAATTCGTGACGGTATCAGTACCGTTTTAGGCTATGACGAACAATAACAGGTGGCAAAACAGGTTGCCAGCGCACAACGTGCAGTGGAATTTTTTCACTGGCTAAATGGCTAATCCTCGCTACAATAGTCTGGCAAATCCCTCTGCTTTTCTTCTTGCTGCCACATATGGCGGCTTTTTTAGTCCTCCAATAACAACAATATAAAGGTGTTTACGTGCAGAAGTATTTTATTGAAGCGCGTCAGTTATTATCACTGGCTATACCCGTTATACTCGCCCAGGTGGCGCAAACCGCCATGGGCTTTGTCGATACCGTTATGGCGGGTGGCTATAGCGCCACCGACATGGCGGCCGTCGCCATCGGTACCTCTATCTGGCTACCGGCGATCCTCTTTGGCCACGGCCTGCTGCTGGCCCTGACGCCCGTTATTGCCCAACTGAATGGTTCCGGCCGTCGCGAGCGTATTGCTCACCAGGTACGCCAGGGGTTCTGGCTGGCTGGCTTCGTCTCCCTCCTGGTGATGGTCGTGCTGTGGAACGCCGGTTACATTATCAGCTCAATGCATAACATCGACCCGGCGATGGCAGAGAAGGCGGTCGGCTACCTGCGGGCGCTGCTGTGGGGCGCGCCCGGCTATCTGTTCTTTCAGGTCGCTCGCAACCAGTGTGAAGGCCTGGCGAAAACCAAGCCGGGTATGGTAATGGGATTTATCGGTCTGCTGGTCAACATTCCGGTGAACTACATTTTTATCTACGGCCACTTTGGTATGCCGGAGCTCGGCGGTATCGGCTGCGGCGTGGCGACGGCATCGGTTTACTGGGTCATGTTTTTCAGCATGCTCTTCTGGGTGCGCCGCGCGCGTTCGATGCGCGATATTCATTACACAGAGCGCTTCAGTAAACCTGATTTCGCCGTCATCCAGCGTCTGGTACAGCTGGGCCTGCCGATTGCGCTGGCGCTGTTTTTCGAAGTGACCCTCTTCGCCGTCGTGGCGCTGCTGGTTTCGCCGTTGGGGATCGTTGACGTCGCCGGGCATCAGATAGCCCTCAACTTCAGCTCGCTGATGTTCGTCTTGCCGCTCTCGCTGGCGGCAGCGGTGACCATTCGCGTCGGTTTCCGTCTCGGGCAGGGTTCCACGCTGGAGGCCCAGACCTCGGCCAGAACCGGCGTCGGCGTCGGGGTGTGCATGGCCGTTTTCACGGCGGTTTTCACCATCCTGATGCGCAAGCAAATCGCGCTGCTGTATAACGATAATCCCGAGGTGGTTACCCTCGCGTCCCAGCTGATGCTGCTGGCGGCGATCTACCAGATTTCCGACTCCATTCAGGTGATCGGCAGCGGGATTCTGCGCGGCTACAAAGACACGCGTTCCATCTTCTTTATCACCTTTACCGCCTACTGGGTATTGGGACTGCCGAGCGGCTACCTGCTGGCGCTGACCGATATCGTGGTACCGCGCATGGGCCCCGCCGGGTTCTGGTGCGGCTTTATTATTGGCCTCACCTCCGCCGCCGTAATGATGATGCTGCGCATGCGTTTCCTGCAGCGTCAGCCTTCCAGCGTCATTTTACAACGCGCGGCGCGCTAGCCCGTCGCGGAAGCGAAGTCGCTATCCAACGGCGCTGATTCAGCGCCGTTTTCTCAAGCTGGTGAAGAAATATTCTTTTGCATCAGTAAAATATAACCAATATGGATAAAACTTCTGCGATCGTGAGAAATCTGGAAGAAAAGTGACGTTTGCCTCTTGCCACAACCCCTCCCTCCCGCTAATATGCGTCCCCGTTGCCACTGCAACATTGCGTTCATAGCTCAGTTGGTTAGAGCACCACCTTGACATGGTGGGGGTCGTTGGTTCGAGTCCAATTAAACGCACCATAATGCGTCCGTAGCTCAGTTGGTTAGAGCACCACCTTGACATGGTGGGGGTCGGTGGTTCGAGTCCACTCGGACGCACCATTTCACAGCCTCGTGATCTGGTGCCTTTTATCTCCCGCATTGAAATATCCGAAAATTACTTTCAGCGCTGGCAATACGCTATTTTCTGATTTTTCCCGGTCGTGTCCTTAATATCTTTCACCATTCCGACAACTTATTTCCCGCGCTTATGTAAATTGACGTAAAGCCCTGCGCCGCGTCTACGCTGCATTTATTAACGCAGCGGCCCCGCCGATATTCCCTCGCGAATAAAAATCTTTCGTTAGATCATAACCCGTTATGCTGACATTCATTAAAAACAAGCGAAACGGTAACGGCAGTGCAATTCAGAGTATTTCAAAAAATATCACCACAAACCGGTTTGACTGTTCAAAAATAACGACTAAATTTAATTTCTGAACGACAACGGATACGTACCTATAGCGTATCTTCCTGACATAAACTCAACAACAGAGGTATGAAAATATGGCAGAACATCGTGGTGGTTCCGGTAATTTCGCTGAAGACCGTGATAAAGCATCTGAAGCAGGACGTAAAGGCGGTCAGCACAGCGGTGGTAACTTTAAAAACGATCCGCAGCGCGCATCTGAGGCCGGTAAAAAAGGCGGCCAAAATAGCCATGGCGGCGGGCGTAAATCTGATAATTCCTGATATTAATCGCCTCATTCTCTTGTAACTAAAAGAGTAACCTGCGAGTCTGCGGACTCGCAGTTATTCTCCGTGTATAAAGGTAATTAATATGAATATGAAGAGCATAGAAGACGTTTTTATTCATCTTTTATCGGATACGTATAGCGCAGAAAAACAATTAACCCGCGGCCTGGCGAAACTCGCCAGAGCGGCGTCCAGCGAACAGCTTAGCGCCGCGTTCAAAGCCCACCTGGAGGAGACTCAGGGGCAAATTGAACGTATCGATCAAATTGTCGAACAAGAGCCTGATATCAAAATCAAACGGATGAAATGCGTGGCGATGGAGGGGCTAATTGAAGAAGCTAACGAAGTTATTGAGAGCACGGAGAAAAATGAAGTGCGGGATGCGGCGTTAATTGCCGCTGCGCAAAAGGTTGAACATTATGAAATTGCCAGCTACGGCACTCTCGCCACTTTAGCAGAACAGCTTGGCTATAAAAAAGCGGTTAAACTTTTAGCGGAAACGTTAGAAGAAGAAAAATCAACCGACCTTAAATTAACTGACCTGGCGGTCGGCAATATTAATAAAGACGCCCAAAATAAATAGCCAGATGGTAAACCAATATTAAGGAGTTGATTATGAATTATCTTGAACATTATCACGACTGGCTACGCGATGCGCATGCAATGGAAAAACAGGCAGAATCTATGCTGGAATCCATGGCGAGCCGCATCGATAATTATCCTGACCTGCGCAGCAGAATTCAACAGCACGTAACTGAAACCAAACGCCAAATTACGGTACTGGAGGAGATTCTGGATCGTAATAATATATCACGCTCGGTGCTGAAGGATTCCATGAGCAAAATGGCCGCGTTGGGCCAATCCATTGGCGGGATGTTCCCTTCCGATGAAATCGTTAAAGGGTCAATTAGCGGTTATGTATTTGAGCAGTTTGAAATTGCCTGTTATACCTCCCTGCTTGCCGCCGCGAATAAAGCCGGCGACACCGCCTCAATCCCCGCCATCGAATCGATTCTGGCAGAAGAGCGGGCCATGGCCGACTGGCTGCTGAAACATATTCCGCAAACGACGGAAGAGTTCCTTCTGCGCTCTGAAGCCGAAGGCGTTGAAGCGAAAAAATAAGCAATAAGGATAAGAGCCTATGTTCCGACACGTTAAGCAGCTTCAGTATACCGTAAGGGTCGCCGAGCCGAATCCGGGACTGGCGAACCTCCTTCTGGAACAATTCGGCGGGCCCCAGGGCGAACTGGCCGCCGCATGCCGGTATTTTACTCAGGGCCTGAGCGATGACGATCCGGGCCGTAAAGATATGCTGATGGACATAGCCACCGAAGAGCTGAGCCACCTTGAAATTATCGGCTCGCTGGTTGGCATGCTCAATAAAGGGGCCAAAGGCGCCCTGGCGGAAGGCGTGGAAAACGAAGCCGACCTGTACCGCTCGCTTACCGCTAACGGTAACGACAGCCATATCACCTCTTTGCTATATGGCGCAGGCACGCCGCTGACCAACTCCGCCGGGGTGCCCTGGACCGCCGCCTATATTGATACGATTGGTGAGCCAACCGCGGATTTACGCTCCAACGTAGCGGCCGAGGCGCGAGCCAAAATCATCTATGAGCGCCTGATCAACGTCACTGATGATCCCGGAGTCAAGGATGCGCTGGCCTTTCTGATGACCCGGGAAGCCGCTCATCAGCTCTCTTTCGAAAAAGCGCTCCA
Source organism: Klebsiella sp. GN_Kp190 (assembly GCF_040061795.1). Classification (NCBI taxonomy): domain Bacteria; kingdom Pseudomonadati; phylum Pseudomonadota; class Gammaproteobacteria; order Enterobacterales; family Enterobacteriaceae; genus Klebsiella; species Klebsiella sp. GN_Kp190. The sequence continues at coordinate 67,641 of NZ_JBEAFN010000016.1, read as the reverse complement.
GTCCATCAGAAACAACTATCCGCCGGGGAAATTACCGCCCGTCAATGAATACGCCAGCACCTACTACAATATGTCAGAGGGCGACGACATTCGCGGTAGCTGGAATAGCGATCGGCACTTTGAGTATGTGGCGAATCCCCAGCCTGCAGTCGACGGCGGAGACGGAGGCGTCAGCGTCAAGCTAAGTGCCGAGCAGCAGGCGCTGGTTAAAGCCATGGCGGAACGAACCCAATCCGACCCGGATGGCGATCCTCTTACCGGCGCAGAGCTCGGCGCAGGCAAGAAAAGCCCTGGTCCTCAATAACCTGCTGTTAATCACTTCCCCCTGCTCAATTCGGGGGGTTGTTCTGTGATGGGGTCCGGAATATGTTTGAACTCGACGCGTTTAATCTGGCTCGGCTGCAGTTCGCATTTACCGTCTCTTTTCATATCCTTTTTCCGGCGATTACCATCGGACTGGCCAGCTATCTGGTGGTGCTGGAGGGGATGTGGCTGCGGACAAAAGATGACGTCTGGCGCTCATTGTATAATTTCTGGCTGAAAATTTTTGCCGTTAATTTCGGGATGGGCGTGGTTTCAGGCCTGGTCATGGCTTATCAATTCGGCACCAACTGGAGCGGTTTCTCACAGTTTGCCGGTAGCATTACCGGCCCCCTGCTGCTTTACGAAGTGCTCACCGCCTTTTTTCTCGAAGCCGGTTTCTTAGGCGTTATGCTCTTTGGCTGGAACAAAGTTCCTCCCGGTCTGCACTTCTTCACCACCTGCATGGTGGCGCTGGGCACGCTGATGTCAACCTTCTGGATCCTCGCATCAAATAGCTGGATGCAGACGCCACAGGGTTTTACCATTGAAAACGGTCATGTCATTCCCCAGGACTGGCTGGCGATTATCTTTAACCCTTCTTTCCCCTATCGTCTGTCCCATATGGCGATTGCCGCTTTTCTCAGCAGCGCGATGTTCGTCGGCGCCTCCGCCGCCTGGCATCTTCTGCGGGGCAATGATACGCCGGCCATACGTAAAATGTTTTCCATGGCGATGTGGATGGCCCTGCTGGTCGCGCCGGTTCAGGCTATCGTTGGCGATATGCACGGGCTCAACACGCTTGAACATCAGCCGGCAAAAATCGCTGCCATAGAAGGCCACTGGGAGAACAAACCCGGAGAAGCCACCCCGCTGCTGCTGTTTGGCGTGCCCGATATGGATGAAGAGCGCACCAAATACGGGCTGGAAATCCCTGCGCTTGGCAGCCTGATCCTCACCCATAGCCTGAACAAGCAGGTCCCGGCGCTGAAAGATTTTCCGCCGCAGAATCGGCCAAACTCCCTTATCGTCTTCTGGTCTTTCCGCATCATGGTCGGCATGGGCGTGTTGATGATTACCCTCGGCGTATGGAGCCTGTGGCTTCGCTACCGGCAGCGTCTTTTTCACTCCCGCGCCTTTCAGTGGTTTGCGCTGGCGATGGGGCCGGCGGGGCTGCTGGCGCTGCTGGCCGGCTGGATCACGACCGAAGCGGGACGCCAGCCCTGGGTCATCTATGGTTTATTACGCACCCGGGATGCGGTCTCTCTCCACAGCACAGCGCAAATGATCGTCAGCCTGCTGGTCTTTTTCGTGGTGTACTGTTCGGTGTTTGGCGTAGGTTATTACTACATTATCCGGCTGATTCAGAAAGGGCCTCAGCCCGTCAGCGAATTGACATCGACAACCTCCGGTACGCCGGCTCGCCCCCTTTCCGCCGCAGAGGCCGTGCCTGAAGAGGAGACTCGCTAATGGGCATCGATATCCCCGTTATCTGGTTTGTCATCATAGTGTTTGCCACGCTGATGTATATCGTTATGGACGGCTTCGATCTCGGCATCGGAATCGTCTTCAGCTTTGTGCCCAACGCCAACGAGCGCGACGTGATGATGAACAGCGTCGCCCCGGTTTGGGACGGCAATGAGACATGGCTTGTGCTGGGCGGCGCGGGGCTATTCGGCGCCTTTCCGCTGGCGTACGCCGTCATCACCGATGCGCTAACGATTCCGCTCACCGCCATGTTAATTGGACTGATCTTTCGCGGCGTCGCCTTCGAATTTCGTTTTAAGGCCACCCCCTCTCATCAAAAATTCTGGGATTACTCATTTGTGGGCGGCTCGTTGTTGGCTACCTTTAGCCAGGGGATAGTTGTGGGCGCGGTCATCAGCGGCTTCGAGGTTGCCGACCGCAGGTTCATCGGCTCAGCGCTGGACTGGCTGACGCCCTTTAGCCTGTTCTGCGGCTTAGGGCTGGTGGTGGCTTATACGCTCCTCGGCACCACCTGGCTTATCATGAAAAGCGAAGGCGCGCTGCAGCAGCGCATGCGTGAGCTGACCCGTCACACGCTTCTGGCGCTGATGGCGGTCATCGCCGTGGTCAGCGTCTGGACGCCGCTGGGCTGGCCGTCCGTTGCTCAACGCTGGTTTACCCTGCCTAATTTCTACTGGTTTGTGCCCGTTCCCATTCTGGTACTCGTTTTTAGCCTGTGGATCTGGCGCCTGAGCGCTCATCCCGCGAGCCACGCCCGCCCTTTCCTCCTGACGCTTGGGCTTATTTTTCTCGGCTTCAGCGGCCTGGGCATCAGTCTGTGGCCCAATATCATCCCTCCGCATATCACGCTGTGGGAAGCCTCCGCGCCGCCGGCCAGCCAGCTATTTATGCTGGTAGGAACCCTGCTTATCATTCCGGTGATTTTGGTTTACACCGCATGGAGCTACTACGTATTCCGCGGCAAAGTTTCCGGAAATGAAGGCTATCACTGAGGTGGGCTATGGCTGACTGGCATACGCGGGCCATTATCTATCAGATTGATTCAGCGCTGTTTTACGATCTTAACGGCGATGGCTGCGGCGATATCGCCGGGATCGCGGCGAAGCTGCGCTATATTCGCCGGCTGGGCGCGACGGTGATCTGGATAACGCCCTTCTACCTGACGCCGTTTCTGGATGAGGGTTACGATGTCAGCGACCATCTGCAGGTCGATCCGCGATTTGGTCAACTGGCTGATATCATTGCTTTTATCGAGCAGGCCCGCGAATTAGGCATGCAGGTTATTATTGAATTGCTGATCCAGCATACCTCCGACGCTCACCCCTGGTTTCAACAAGCGCGGCGCAGCCGTCGCTCGCCGTTCCGCGACTATTATCTGTGGGCAGATAGCGATGATGACGATACGCCGCCCATGTTTCCCGGCGTCGAAGAGAGCATCTGGTCGTGGGATGACGAAGCCGGGCAATATTTTCGCCATATGTTTTACCGCCATGAACCCGATCTCAATCTGGCCTCTCCCGCGGTGATCAAAGAGGTCGAAAACATCGTTATCTTTTGGCTGAAGCTGGGGGTTTCCGGCTTTCGTCTGGATGCCGCCTCGCATTTGACGAAACAGGCCGGACGCGGCGAGGAGAAACGCGGGCTATGGCTCCTGGAACATCTGCGTCGGCTGGTTGAACGACATAATCCGCAGGCCATACTGCTCGGCGAAGTCGACGTTGAGGTGGCGCAGTATCGCGACTATTTTGGCGATAATAACCGACTTAATATGGTACTTAACTTCTGGCTGAACAAATATTTTTACGTCAGCCTCGCCAGCCAGAGCGCCCGCCCGCTGATCGACGCCATCAAGAAAATGGTGGTGCCTCCTGACGCCTGCTGCTTCGCAAACTGGCTGCGCAACCACGATGAACTGGATCTTGAAGGGATCGGTAATAAGAACAAGCGGACCGTGCTGGATGCCTTCGCGCCGGATAAGGAGATGAACGTTTATCAGCGCGGTATTCGCCGTCGGCTGGCGCCCATGCTGAACGGCGACCGGCGGCGGCTGGCGTTCTGCCATGCCGTGCTTTTTTCGCTGCCTGGCGTACCGATCATGCGCTACGGGGATGAGATCGGCATGGGTGACGACCTGGCGCTGGAAGAGCGCTACGCGGTGCGTACGCCGATGCAGTGGGCCGGTTCAGCGGGCGGCGGCTTCTCCGCAGCCGATCCGCAGACGTTTGTGGCACCCATGATCGACCGGGGGCCGTTTCGCTATCAGAAAGTCAACGTCGCGGATTCCCTGCTGCACCGCCATTCTCTCCTGCACCGTATTATTGATATCGCCAATACGCGGTCAGAATTTCCGGAAATCGCCGTTGCGCCTTTCCGCATCATTAGCACCGATCGGCAGGCGATTCTCGGGATCTGCTACGATGACCACGAGCGCAGCGTTATCGCCTTTCTTAATTTCAGTGATAAACCGCTGCGTTTTACCGCGAAAGGGATCTATGCGGCGGTGTGGACGCCCTGCCTGGCCGACAAAACCTACGCGGACGCGCTCACTCCCGGTAAGCACGCTAAGCTGGAGATTAGCGCATATGGCTATCGATGGTTCTGGACCAACAGTAGCGCGCTGCGTTAGCGTTTTTTACGCGAGATGAACCATTTTGCTAAAAGTACCCCCGCCGCTGCCGCGCCGCCCAGCAGCGCTTTTCCCGGCACGCCGGAAGTGATGGCGGTGGCGCGATATTTCGCCTCAGAGGAAAAACGCCCGTGCGTTTTATGCAATCCGCTGACCGGCTGTTCGAGATAGTCCTGACGGTCGTCGGCATTCAAGCGCCGGGTCATTTGCCCTTCCCACGCTTTTTTGACCATCAGCCGGTCAAGGAAGCCCGGGAAAAGAAATTGCCCAATAATGGACTGAATCGTGCTGCTCCCTACCCAGAGTTCGCGTACGGGCCGGCGCGCGACGTTGAAGATAGCCTGGGCGGCCACTTCCGGCTGAAATACGGGCGGCACCGGGCGCATCGCCCAGGCAAACTTATTGCGCGCCCACTCGAACTGCGGCGTATTCAGCCCCGGCATCTGTACCATCGCAATACTCACGCCGCTATTCTCATGCATCAGCTCCGTACGTACCGCATCGGTAAAACCCCGAATCGCGGCCTTTGCCCCGCAGTAGGCGGACTGTAGCGGAATGGAGCGATAGGCGAGCGCGGAGCCAACCTGGATAATCACTCCGCGATCGCGGGGCGTCATCAGCGCCAGCGCGGCGCGAGTCCCGTTAACGTAGCCGAGATAGGTGACCTCGGTTACCCGTCTAAATTCGTCGTGGGTCATCGCTCTGAAAGGCGCCAGCACCGCACACATCGCGTTATTGACCCATACCTCGATAGCCCCGAGCCGATTTTCGATTTCGCCGGCGGCGGTCAAGAGCGCATCGGCATTTGCCACATCGGCCTGCACGGTATGCACCCGAACGCCGCAACGAAGGAGCTCCTGCTTCGTCGCCTCAAGGCTTCGGCCATCGCGGGCAATAATGCCGACGTCATAGCCTGCCTGCGCAAAGCGCAGGGCCGTTGCTTTACCGACTCCCGCAGTACCGCCAGTGATCGCCATGACTGCCATATAAACCTCCGCAATAAAAGCGTTATGCGCTCTGCCAGCCGGGCAGTTTCTCGATGAGCATCGCCAGTGAATAGCGTACGGCTTTCTCCACAACATCCTGGCACTCGCCGGAAAACAGCGTTTTATGCGCGTCGATACTGCCGCGAAAGTTCCACGCGAACCAGACGGTCCCCGCAGGCGTCCCGTCATCGCCGCCGTCCGGCCCCGCGTATCCGCTAATGGCGATACTGATATCCGCCCCGGAACGCGCCAGCGCGCCGGTGGACATCTCTTCAACGGTCTGCCGACTGACGGCGCTATATTTCTCCAGCGTTGAGGCGTTGACGTCGAGAAGCTGCTGTTTCGCCCGATCGCTAAAAGTGATTAAGCCAATATCGTAGAATGCGGCCGTATCCGCTTCCGCGCACAGCGCTGCCGCCAGGCTACCGCCGGTGCAGGATTCCGCGGTGGTTAAGCGTAAACGACGGTCAATCAGCGCGCTGGCGACCTGTTTAGTCAACTCGCCGGTGGTTTTCGCCTGGTTATAAGGGTTATTTGACATAAAAAGACCTTTTTAACTCTCAGCAGGAATAATAGAAATGTGGCCATTCCGTTCCAGTATGGCATATTTGATTTTACTTAATTCCGTAATACCCTGATTCTGCCGCGCGGCGACCAGAATATCATCACAGGAGACGTCCACTTTTTTCAGCTTGTCAATTAACGGCACGCCATTTTCGACTAAAATCACCGGGCAACCATCAAGCGCTGACTCTGCGCCAGCAGAATATTTCTTCATTAATCCGAAAAGCATATCCACGACCACCAGCGTCATAATCGTCAGCATTGCGCCGGTCACCGAAAAATCGTTCCCCAGCAGCGCCTGCTGGGTAGCCTCGCTGATAATAAGTAATAAAATCAGATCAAAGCTGGTCATTTGTAATAGCGCCCGGCGGCCGGCGATTTTAAACACCACCAGCAAAATTAAATATATCGCTAACGCACGCAAGACCATCTCCATCGCATCCTCCTAAGGATAAATAAATTGCCAGAAGCGGATTTCGGGTTCGCCGTTTAGCTGCAAAGAGTGGTTCAACTTACCTGGGCGGGTGGGCGTAACGTAGAGCCATATAGAAAAATCATTCATGCTTTTCAAATCATTATAGACCAGAAAGAGCCGGTCGTTCTGACTGTACATCCTGTCTGGCCGGGGCCAGATACTGCCAGGTTCAAAAGAAGAGGTAAAATCACCGCCAAGGCTAAAAATATATTTATCCGCGACCCGCGGGTGGGCGGTAATCTTTAGCCTGAATTCAGTTTGCAAACGACCGAAGCGGTCATAGGCCACCGTTAAATTGCGCTGCGCAGTTGTTTTTTCGGCAGTGCTAAAATATCCTCCAGAAAAGAGACCCAAAAGGGCTGCCAGTATGATCGCCAATAATATTCCGAGGCCTATCTGGCGGGCAGCGCATTCAAAATTAAGAAAAAATTCGTTCTCTTTAATCCCGGGCAGCCTCTCTTTTTCACTTGCCATTTTTCACCTCACCGTTGCGCTTATTATCGGAGCGCCAGATTAAGGAATAGCAACCCGGTTTAATATGTCAAGTTCGTCGCGCCAAACCCTGAATAATAGCAAAACGGGACATCTCGCTTGTTATTCGTTGAGCATCTCCCCCGCCTCCATCCGGAGGAAGATGTTTCCATTTAGCGCGGCGGGTGCACGGATGTTGTCTCGAGCTTAGGCCGTTGCCCGCGACAACATCCGTACCGCTCAGCAGGCGTGTCGTTAACTTTATTGTGAGTCAGGTCATGTTTTATAAAAATGAGGTTGACCCGACTCCTGCGCGAAAATATTTTATGCCCATGTGATATCGATTTCATAAAAACCATGGCAACCATAAAAGACGTCGCTGTAAAAGCCGGCCTGTCGGTCACGACGGTATCCCGCTTCCTGAACAATCATCCTTATATCTCTGAAGATAAAAAGGAAAAAATCCTCGCGGCCATGAAAGAGCTGGATTACGAGCCGAGCACCGTCGCGCAGCAGATGCGCGGGGTGAAAACCCACCGGATTGGCGTGCTTATCTCAAGGATAACCAACCCTTTTTTTGCCAGCCTGGTCGACGCCCTTGAAGTTACGGCACGAAAAAACGGCTATTCGGTGCTGATCGTCCAGAACCACAATAGCGCGGGCGAAGAAGAAAACTGTCTCGATCTGCTGAAGAAAAAAATCATCGACGGGCTGATCTTATGCGCCGTAGAGAGTGACAAAGACGTCATTGAGCAATATCAGAAATATGGCCCTATCCTGCTGTGCAACACCAGCATAGATAATACCACTTTGCCCGTCGTCAGAATGAACGATGAACTGGCAACCTATAACGCCGTCAGCTGGCTGCTTAACAAAGGGTATAAAAAAATCGCCTACTCCACCGGTGGCGCATTCCAGCAAAAGGGCCACGGCAGCAGAAGGAACCGCGGCTTTATTGCCGCTATGCAAGACGGACAGCAGGCGGTTAACGAGCGGTTTATTTTTCGTCATGTCCACACCTGGCGCGACGGGCAGCGCCTGGCTGAGCAAATTCTGCAGATGACGAAAAGCGAACGTCCCGATGCGATTTTCGCCGGCAGCGATGAGGTCGCCTGCGGCCTGATTTCCGCGCTATCGGCCCACGGCGTCAGCGTTCCCGGCGAACTGGCGGTCATGGGCTTTGATAACCTTCCCGTGGCGGAGATGGTGCATATTCCGCTCACTACCGTTAGCCAGCCCATTGAGCAGCTGGGCCGCATCTCTGTAGAACGCCTGCTGTCCCTGATCAACCACACGCAGTATCGCTATGACGAGGAAGACCTGAAATCGGAACTGGTTATCAGAGCCTCGGCGTAATTTTTTTCACTCAATATGGTATCGATTTCATACTCAGGAGAAATGATGAATCAATCACAACAAAGCGCATGGTGGAAAGAATCGGTTATTTATCAGGTGTACCCAAAAAGCTTCTATGACAGCAATAACGATGGCGTTGGCGATATCCCGGGTATTATCGCTAAACTGCCGTATCTGAAAACGCTGGGCATCACCCTGATTTGGGTCTCGCCGTTCTACCGCTCGCCGGGAGCAGATAACGGCTACGATATCGCGGACTACTATGCGGTGAATCCCGATTTAGGCCAGATGCAGGACGTTGATAACCTGATTAAACAGGCTGGCGAGCTGGGCATTGAGGTAATGGTCGACCTGGTGGTTAACCATACCAGCGATGAACACCCCTGGTTTCAGGCCGCGCTGGCCGACCCTCAATCGAAATATCGTGATTATTACATCTTTAAACCCGCCTCGGCGGGCGGCGCGCCCAATAACTGGCGATCGATTTTTGGCGGCAGCGCGTGGGAAAAAGTCGCTGGCGAGGAGTGCTACTATCTGCACGTTTTTCATAAAAAGCAGCCGGATCTCAACTGGGAAAACCCGCAGCTGCGCGAGGAAATCTACGCCATGATTAACTGGTGGCTGGATAAAGGCATCGCCGGTTTTCGCATCGATGCAATTACCTTTATTAAAAAAGATCAGGACTACGCCTCTCTGCCCGCAGACGGTATTGATGGTCTGGCATCGATTAAAGCGAAATCGCGCAACCGTCCGGGCATCGAGCGCTTTCTCCATGAGCTAAAAGAGCGCACTTTCCGTCGTCACCGCTGCGTAACCGTGGGCGAAGCGCCGGGCGTGCCTCTGGAAGAGTACGACAGCTATATTGGGGCAGACGGCTACTTTAATATGATTTTCGATTTTCACGCCGCCGATATTGATGTCGAAAACGGTTCTGAATGGTTTAAGCAGCGCGACTGGAACGTTCGCGAATTCAGGGAGGCGCTATTTGCCAGCCAACGGGCCTTTTGCCAGGCCGGCTGGGGAACGACGTTTATTGAAAACCACGACCAGCCCCGCGCGCTGTCCAAGCTTATCCGCGACGCGGATTATCAAAATGACATCGGTGCCAAAGCGCTGGCCGCGATGTACTTCTTTATGGCCGGAACGCCGTTTATTTATCAGGGCCAGGAGCTGGGGATGAAAAATTTCCGCCGACAATCGATCGCGGAATTTGACGATATTTCCAGTATTGATAACTACCACCGCGCCCTGGCGGAAGGTTTCTCTGAACAGCAGGCGTTAGGCTTTATCAACCAGCGCTCGCGGGACAATTCGCGAACGCCCTTTCCGTGGTCAGATAGCGCCAACGGCGGATTTAACCGGGGCGCGCGGCCCTGGCTGGCGTTTTCCGCAGCTGAATTCAGCGTCAACGCGCAAAGCCAGATAAACGATGCGGATTCAGTATTCGCGTTTTACCAAAAGATGATCGCCTTGCGAAATAAGCACTATCCGCAAACGCTGATCTATGGTTCATTCGCCGCCATAGAAGACGTTGACGATCGCATCATTGCCTACGAACGGAGAACGGCGACCGCGCGTTTTATCTCGATAACCAATTTAAGCGCACAGCCTCTGCCCTTTACGCTCCCGGCGGGTGAGATTGTCCTCAATAATTATGCCAACGCTGAGACTCCCCTGAAACCCTATCAAACCCTTCTCGTTAAGGAATGAGTCAAATATGAACAACTATAAAAATATCGCCGTTGAGATCGTGAATATCATCGGCAAGGAAAATATTGCCTCAGCCACCCACTGCGCCACCCGTTTACGTTTGCAGGTAAAAGATCGACAGAAAATTGATGACGATAAAATCCGCAATATTAGCGAAGTCAAAGGCGTATTTTTTAATGCTGGCCAGTATCAGATAATCCTCGGAACCGGGATCGTCAATAAGGTTTACCAGGCGTTTGTTAACGAATTCCAGGTGGCCGAAATCAGCAAGGATGAAATGACGAAGCAGAGTACGGGCCGGTTACAGCGGGGAATTCGCAATTTATCGGACGTGTTTGTGCCGATTGTCCCGGTACTCGGGGCCACCGGCCTGTTTCTCGGCCTGAAGGGGGTCATTTTTAACGATACCGTCCAGGCGTGGTTTGGCGGCAGCGTTCATCAGGTTCCGGTGGCGCTGCAAACGCTGACCACGGTGCTTTGCGACACCGCTTTCGCCTTTCTGGCGGCGTTTATTTGCTGGTCGGCGTTTAAGAAATTTGGCGGTACGCCAATAATCGGCTTCTTAATCGGCCTGATGCTGGTCTCCCCCGCGCTGCCGAACGCCTATGACGTGGCGTACGGCAACAGCAGCCCAATTTATGTATTGGGTTTTATTCCTCTGGTCGGCTATCAGGGGTCTATTCTGACCGCCCTGATCACCGGCATTATCGGCGCTAAGCTGGAAATTTTTTTCCGCCGGGTGATGCCCAACTCGATGGATCTGATTTTTACGCCGTTTATCGTCATCCTGATTGCGGTGGCCATCGCTTTACTGGTTTTAGGGCCGCTGGTGCATGCGTTTGAACATTATGCCGTGATGGCTATTCAGCAATTTCTGACGTTGCCTGCGGGTATTGGCGGTCTGTTAATCGGCTTCATCTATCCCATTGCCGTGATGACCGGGATGCATCATATGTTTATTATGATTGAAACCTCGCTGATTGCCGGTACCGGGTTTAATCCATTAATTACGGTGTGCGCGATGTACGGCTTTGCCAACGCCGCCGTATGTCTGGCTATTTCACTGAAGGCGAAAAATATCGCGTTTAAAACCGCCGGGATTTCCGCGACCATTACTCAGCTATTAGGCGTTTCGGAACCGGCTTTATTCGGTATCGTGATGCAATCCGGGCTACGGGCGATAATGGTGATGCTCACCAGCTCGGCGCTGGGCGGCATGGTGCTGTCGCTATTGTCGATAAAAGCGAACTCATACGGTCTGGCGGTCCTGCTGTCGCCGCTGATGTATCTCTACGATCGCTATCAGTTTGTTACCTATATTACCGTCGGACTCGCGGTCTTTATTTTTGCCTTTATTATCACGTTCATTTTTGTCAAAACCGATAAAGCGACCAAAGAGGCCTGAAAAAAATAAAGCCCAACTATTAATTTAACACCCCAATAAACATCCCATTTTAATGGCACAGTAACCTGTGCTCTGCGCCCGCGCGTCCAGAGCACAGCTACCCCTGTACAGGTATTAATGATGAAAGCCTATATGCTTACGCTCTGCGCGCTGGCTTTGCCAGCATCCGCCGCTGCGGCGGATACGACCCTGAATGAAATTAACGCCCGACTCGAAAGGCTTGAGGCCGAATTAAAACAGTCGCGCATCCAATTACAGGATGCGACGCGAAAAATAGACGCTGCGGAAAAAAGAGCGGCCAGCGCCGAAAAAAACGCGGCGCGCGCGCAAGAAAGATTACAGTTTGTCGAACAGCAAACCGAGCAAGACCTGGCGCGAATAAAAAGTAAACCGTCGCAGCCTCTTATCGCACAAGAGAAGGATCGGGAGATTAAATTCGGCGGCTACGCGCGCAGCGGAATATTGACCAGCAAAGGCACCACCAGCACCGTAGGCCCCTCTCTGACGCCTGCGGGCAGTACCGGCGGCAGCGTCGGGCGCCTGGGCAATGAATCAGATACCTACGTAACCGCCGATATCAACTACCGGCGAAAATATGATAATAACAGCCAGCTGCGTTATTACATGAAAATCGCCGAGTGGGATAAAACGTACAATACCGACAGTTCATTCAACGGTCAGATGAACGTACGGCAGGCGTTTGTCGAAATGAGCGATATGCCTTCGTTTAGCGGCGCATTTAAACAGGCCACGCTGTGGGCCGGCAAGCGTGAAGACCGGGATAACTTTGATATTCACTGGCTTGATTCCGATATGATGAATTTAATCGGTACCGGCGCCGGTATTTATGACGTGAACTTGTGGGGCGATATCAAAACCAATCTCGCCGTATACGGGCGTAATTTCAACGATATCGATACGATGGACAACGTTGAATATAACAACATGACCGGCGCGGATAACACCTATATTCAAAACTACACCTTCTCGCTGAATAACCGGCTGGACAGCTGGCAGTGGATGCTCAACGGGTTATACTCGCAGGACAACGATAAACGCATTAACGATGGCCTGGCGTCGGATAAAGCGGCCTCGCAGGGGTTCAACACCATGCTGGCGTACCATGGCGACAGCTTCTACGGCCTGCGTCCCGGCAGTACCAAAACGGCCCTGCTTTATGGCCGCGCGCTGGGGGCGGAGGTTCGCGGCCCGGGCTCCGACGGCTATCTGATAAACCCGGCATGGACCGTCAAGTTTGCCTCTTACGGGATAACGTCCCTCACCGACAGGCTGAGCTTCGCGCCGCTGATCGTCGCCCAGAGCAGCAATAGCCGCTATATCGATTCAGACCATTACGACTGGGTGACCCTGAACGCGAGAATAATTCAGCAGATTAAGCAGAACTTCGCCCTGCAGTACGAAAGCAGCTATCAGTATATGGATATCGATCCGAAAGGCTTTAATGGCAACAGAGCTGCCAGCGGCAGCTATTACAAGCTGACGTTTGCTCCTACTTTCAAGATGCAGAACGTGACGGACTTCTTTGAACGCCCGGAAATCCGCTTTTTTGCCACCTGGATGCGCTGGGACAAATCGCTGGATGACTACTCCTCGACGGACACCTTCGGCAGCGCCGGATACCATAGCGCGGGGACGCTATTCTTCGGCGCCCAGCTCGAAACCTGGTTCTGAAAGCCTGCCTCTTTGACTAACCCCGAGGAAGATGCGCGCCAGCAATTGGCCCTCTTCCTCATTTTGAACCACAATTATTGGGCCAGATTTCCGTTACCCGGAAATGATCTATCGTGGAGCTTTTCAACTGGCGGAAGGCCACCGACAACAAATGTGATAACAACAACGGCGGGTCAGTCATTATGAAGAAAATTGCCATTATCGGCGCAGGTCCAACCGGAATTTATACCCTGTTCTCATTACTCAAACAGGGCGAGCCGCTGGACGTGTCAATTTACGAGCAGGCCGAGGAAGCGGGCGTGGGCATGCCCTACAGCGATGAAGAGAATTCGCGCATGATGCTGGCCAATATCGCCAGCATTGAAATCCCTCCCATTCAGAGCAGCTATCTCGACTGGCTGAAAGCCCAGAGCCGGACCCGCCTTGCGCGCTACGGCGTGGATTACGACGCTTTGCACGATCGTCAATTTTTACCGCGCATCCTGCTGGGTGAATACTTTCGCGACCAGTTTCTTGCGCTGGTCGGAGAGGCCAGGGAGCAGGGTTTTCGCATCCGGGTCAATGAGTCCTGCCGGGTCAGCGACCTGCAGGCGACCGAAGAAGGGGTCAGACTGTGGGTTGAGGATGAGCCGGTCGCCGAAGCCTTTGACCTCGCGGTAATCGCCACCGGACACGTCTGGCCCGATGAAGAAGAGTCGACCCGCACCTGGTTTCCCAGCCCGTGGTCTGGCCTCATGGAGGCCAGCATTCCCCCCTGCCGGGTGGGCATTATGGGTACCTCGCTAAGCGGAATTGACGCCGCGATGGCCGTCGCCGTCCAGCACGGTCGGTTTATAGGGTCCGACGATGACGCCCTCGCCTTCAGGCTGGACGAGGCAAGCGAGGCGCTAAGCATCGCGCTGATGTCGCGCTCCGGCATTCTGCCGGAAGCGGATTTTTACTGCCCTATTCCCTGGGAGCCGCTGAGCATCGTCAGCGAAAGCGCGATGGAGCAAGCCATCGCCGCGGGCAACGACGGTCTGCTCGATCGCGTCTTTGAGCTGGTGGCGCAGGAAATCACGCTTGCCGACCCCCTATGGAGCGAAAATATCGCCCTTCACAGCCTTAACGCCGACAGCTTCAGCGAGGCGTGGTTTGCTAAACGCCAGCAGCATAATCCGTTCCACTGGGCGCTGGATAACCTTGAAGAGGTTGAGCGCAACAAACGCGCGCGATATACGGTTCCCTGGCGCTACGCGATCCTGCGGCTGCATGAAGCCGTTCAGACGATGGTGCCTCACCTTAATGACCATGACCGGGAGCGTTTCAAAAATGGCCTTGCGCGGGTCTTTATCGACTGCTATGCCGCCATTCCTTCAGAGTCTATCCGCCGGCTGCTGGCGCTGCGCGAAGCGGGCGTCATCACTATTCTCGCCTTAGGGCATGACTATGAGATGGCGGTAGAGCAGGAAAAAACGGTGATTACCAGCGAACAAAATCGCTATACGTTTGATGTGTTTATTGATGCCAGAGGGCAAAAGCCGCTGAAAAATAAAGATCTTCCCTTCCCGCATTTAAGGGAGCAGCTGCTGGCGACCGGAGAAGAGATTCCTGAGGTCGGAGACGACTATACGTTGCGGGAACCGCCCGAAGTACGCGAGCGCATCGCGTTCGCCGCCATTCCCTGGCTGATGCACGACCAGCCTTTCGTTCAGGGTATCACCGCCTGCGCGGAGATCGGCGCGGCGATAGCGAAAGCGATATCCCAGCCGGCAAGCCGCTCGCGCAGGCGTTTATCCCCGCTCGATCTTTAGGAAAGAAAAATAGCCGCCCGTTGACGGGCGGCTATTTTTAACGCTTTTCAGGCTGGGGATGCCAGGGATCTTTTTTATGATCTTCGCTGTCGTCTCTTTTACGCGGCACTTCCCCCTGCTCGCGCGGGTCCTCTTTCGATGGATGACGGCCCCGCTTATCCGGGTCGGCTGGATGCTGTACGGACATCAATTCCTCCTGCTTGAGCGGTTATTTCTGGATCCGGTCCACCCGCACTACCGGCGGCGTCATTTTTTTATCGAGGCTGCCGTTGATGCTGATCATCTGATCGGGCTTCACTTCGCGGCCATCAAAAACCGCGGCGGGGATAACCACTGCGATGGTGTCGGTTTTATCGCGAAAGCTATAGCGGTCGTTACCGTGCTGCTCGATAAGATTGCCGCGTAATGAGATGGTTGCCCCATCGTGCATTTCCAGGGCCTGGCGCACGGTCATAATTCGTCCGTCCTCCGTCCCGCGGTAGCCATCGTCAATTTTATGCGGCGGCGGCGGAGCGGCATCTTTTTTAAATCCCCCGTCGTCCGCGGCATAAACGCCCTGAGCCATCAGCGCACAGAAAATAACGGGCAGTAATTTTTTCATCAACCATACCTCCGGCATATTTTTGTCTTGTCTTAATAAGTCTGGTTGCTGATGTTCATTTTCACAAGTTCCGTACCTGATGAGTCGCCCGGGAAATATTTTTAACGACTTCACCGCCCGCGTAAATATGCGCGCCGGACAGCATTAAAAAGGCGCTAAATATACCGTCAGGCTTGCGATAGAATAATCCTAAAATGCCAAACGCTGCTGGTGCCTCTCATTTTGAAAAGTTTCCCGGCAATCAGTAAATTACCGATGGGAGAGGAATCAAAGCGCCAAAATTATAACAGCGAAGCCGTTCAATTATTCTTCAATATTCCACGGCAGGCTGACCAGGCAACTACGCTTACTCTTTTAACACGAGGAGGTCAGTATGAGCGACAGCGCTAACAATACCGCGAAGTATCCCCGTCCCCCCTTTGTTGACCAGCCGCAATCGCCGCCGGGTCTTGCCGAAGAGATGAAGCCGCAGCCGGATCACGGTGAGCTGAGCTATGTCGGTTCCGGGCGGCTCGCCGGTAAGCGCGCCCTGATTACCGGCGGCGATTCCGGGATTGGGCGCGCGGTCGCGATCGCCTTCGCCCGCGAAGGCGCCGATGTGGCGATAAACTATCTGCCGGAAGAGGAGTCCGATGCGGAAACCGTGATTGCCCTGATTCAGGCCGAAGGACGTACAGCCGTCGCGATTCCGGGAGATGTGCGCGACGAATCCTTCTGCGAAACCCTGGTGGAAAAGGCCGCCAGCGAACTCGGAGGGCTGGATATTCTGGTCAATAACGCCGGACGCCAGCAATATTGCGAATCACTGGAAGAACTCACCACCGCCGACTTTGACGCCACCTTCAAAACCAACGTTTATGCGGCCTTCTGGATCACCAAAGCCGCCCTGCGTCATCTTAAAGAACACAGCGCGATTATTAATACTTCATCCGTGCAGGCCTTTAAGCCGAGCCCCATCCTGCTGGACTACGCGCAAACCAAAGCCTGCCTGGTGGCGTTCACGAAATCGCTGGCCAAACAGCTCGGGCCGAAGGGTATCCGGGTAAACGCGGTCGCCCCCGGTCCCTACTGGACGGTGCTGCAGTCAAGCGGCGGCCAGCCGGATGAGAAGGTGCGTCAGTTCGGCGCCGATACGCCGCTGGGGCGTCCCGGGCAGCCGGTAGAGATTGCGCCGCTGTACGTTACCCTTGCCTCTGATGCCTGCTCCTTCACCTCCGGCCAGGTATGGTGCTCCGACGGCGGCGACGGCGTGCTGTAAATCCCGCGCGGCGGCGCGCCTCTCAGCGGTGTGCCGTCGTCTTAAGACAGGCGAGGTATTTCTGCGCTGAGTCCAGAACGATCTGCCGGGCATTTTTGGGGACGTTCTGCCCCTTAAAGGCGCCGTACAGCGCCCCGAAAGGCGTATCGCCCAGACGTTCAACGATCTTCTCCACGCTGGCGGCCGCCAACGGCAGCAAATTGGGATAGCTCCACATAAACGAAACGGCGCGCGCCCCCGGCGTCACCTGGATAATATCGCCCGCCAGCATAATACCGTCATCTTTCGCCCAGTGCAGAACGGTTCCTCCGGCGAAATGGCCGCCCAGGCGCAGCAGCCGCACCGCCGGGAGGATCTCCAGCGCATCTCCTTCCCATAGCGTGATGGCCGGGCTATCGCGCATAATCCATTCGCGATCGCTGGCGTGGAGATAAATTCGCGCATTAAAGGCGTCGGCCCAGTCCTGCATCGTGGTGTAGTAATGAGGATGGGAGATGGCGATCGCGTTTAACCCGCCCAGGGCGGTAATCAGCGTTTTGCTGGCGGCATCAAGATTGGCGATGCAGTCCCAGAGAATATTCCCCTGCGGCGTTAGCAGCAGAAACGCGCGCTGATCGATTGCAAATTTCGGTACCGTCCTGACGCTCAACAGCCGATCGTTATGCTGCTGCCACGTATTCGTATGCGTCTCGGTCAGATCGTCTGGCTTGATCCAGACCTGCCCGCTGGCCGGGACGTACTGGCGTTCATCCTCACAGATACGACAATGGTTCAGGGTGTTGCCGCGATCGTCATAAGACGTCCCGCAGGTTGCGCACAGCTTAATCATCACTTCTCCTTAAGAAATCATTCAGGAAGCCGTAATGAGTATGGCAGACAGGAAATTTATGGCAGGAGGTGAGCATCTCAGGGCTTCCGTGCCCTGAAAGAGAAGTTTATTCGAAATAAACGTCAGGGTTTTCCGACAGCGACACAAAGGTTTTGCTGTTTTTATCCAGCGCGCGAATGTCACCGCTTTCAATATCGTAGAACCAGCCGTGCAGACGCAACGTGCTATCCCGCAGACCCACGGCAACCGACGGGTGGGTTTTAATATTGTTCAGCTGGGCGATAACGTTTTCCTGCACCATACCGTTGACTTTATCGGTCTCGTTGGCCCAGGTTTTCTTCTCCACGACGGCTTTCGCCGCATCGGAGTAGCGCAGCCAGTGGGAAACGGCAGGCATGGGGTCCAGGCACTGGCAGGTGGCGATGGCTTTCATCGCGCCGCAGTTGGAGTGGCCGCAAATGACGATATCGGTCACGCCCAGGGCCACGACGGCATACTCGATCGTCGCGGAAACCCCGCCCGGCTCAGGACCGAAAGAGGGCACGATATTCCCGGCGTTACGGATCACAAACAGCTGGCCCGGCTCCTGCTGGGTCACCAGCTCCGGCACCAGGCGGCTATCGGAACAAGAGATAAACAGCGCTTTAGGATTTTGGCTGGAGGCCAGGCTGCGGAAGAGCTCTTTACGTTGCGGGAAAATCTCTTTCTGGAAGTTGAGGAAGCCCTCAATGATATGTTGCATAGCAGTGTCTCTTTTCTCTGTTTTAATGACGATATGACAAAGATCACATTTAGCCAGTTTATCACCGACGCGCGAAATGGGAATCGTTATTCGAACAGGCGATGAAACATCGCGCCGTAAAGTCGGGTGACAGCGCGCTAAAGATTGTTTATTTTTTGACGGTGAAACAATCATGAGCGGGAGCCGGATGCGACTTTAGCGCTCAACATCAACCAGGAGCGTTTATGTTTTTATCCAGCCTGATGGCCATTGCCGCCGTACTCATTATGGGCGTGATCAGCCCCGGCCCAAGCTTTATTTACGTGGCCCGCAACGCCGTTGCGCGCTCAAGGATGCATGGTCTGGTCACCGCGCTGGGAACCGGGACGGGGGCGGCTATCTTTTCGATTATGGCCATGATGGGGCTGCAAAAAGTGCTGACCGCGGTGCCGGAAATGTTTATTGGCCTGAAGGTCGCGGGCGGCCTCTATCTGCTCTGGCTGGGGTATAAAATCTACCGCGGCGCGGCGCAGCCGATGGATTTTGCGGCAGGCGGCATGGCGGCGGAACATTCCCTGCTGAAAACCTTCCGCGATGGCCTCTATACCCAGCTCAGCAACCCAAAAACGGCGCTGGTGTTCGCCTCTATTTTTACCGCCCTGCTGCCGGAGCGCATCCCGCTGGCCTTTTACTATATCGTGCCGCTGATGAGCTTCCTGATTGACGTCAGCTGGTATTCGCTGGTGGCCCTGGTGCTCTCTTCCGCGCGACCGCGCAGCGTCTACCTGCGCATGAAGCGTAAGATCGATATCGTCACCGCCACCGTGCTGGGCGCGCTCGGCCTGCGCCTGATTGCCACTTCGCTGTCAAAGTAGGCCAGCAACCGTTTAAACGGTATAAATACGAATATCGTGTTCGCTAAACGCGTCGCGATATTCGCGACTGATATTCTCCTCGACCACCAGCACGTCAATGGCGCTGCTTTCGACCACCACAAAGCGCGCCACCGCCGGGATTTTATCCGAGGTCAGGCCGACGATGATTTCGCTGCACTGTTTTATCACCGCTTTTTTAAATTCACAGTCGGCGTAGTCAAAGCCCGTCAGACCGGACTCAGGCGCCATGGCGCAGCCGCCGATAAATCCCTGATCGAAGAGCATGCCCTGAATCTGCGCCACGGCGGAGGCGCCCACGCAGCCGCCGCTGGCCCGCTGGATTTGACCGCCAAGCATCACCACGTCATACAGCGGTTTTTTGAGCAGTACGGCAGCGATCTCGGGAGAATTCGTGACCACCGTTAACGCCAGCTCCGCCGGCAGCGCTTCCGCCATCGCCAGGTTGGTGGTGCCGGTATCGATAAAAATGCAGCCGCCGGGCTTCACCAGCTTTGCGCACTTCTGCGCGATCCTGCTTTTTGTCGCCGTATTTTTCTCTTTGCGCTCGCTATAGTCCCCCGCCTCCGGCAGGGTCATGACCGCGCCGCCGTAGACCTTTTTACAGTACCCTTCGCGGCTAAGTTCATGTAAATCACGGCGAATAGTATGCTCGGAGACGTTAAGGCGGCTGGCGAGTTCGGCGCAAACCACCCTGCCGTTCTCCTGCAGGATCTGGCAAATAAGCGCTTGTCGTTGTTTAGGAAAAGCAGCATAATCGAGCACAAATAACTCCTGATAAAATCTTTATCGAGCAACAAAGTGCATGATCGTGCATTCAGACCCTGACTGTCAATACACCCTATAAAGAGGTTTGCTATGAAAATTGCCCACATCGCCCTATGGACCCGCCAGCTTGAGCAACAGGCCCGCTTTTGGGTGGCCTTCTTCGACGGCGAGATTAATGAGAAGTACTGCAGCCAAACCAACCCGGGCTTTGAGTCCTTTTTTGTCAAGATTGGCGACGGCATTGCCATTGAGCTGATGACCAAGCCGGGGCTTGTCGCGCAGACGGCGGATAACAACCACACCGGCTGGGTACACCTGGCGATTACCGTTGGCGGCGCTGAAAAGGTCAATACGCTGGCAAACCGCGCCGCCGCGCAGGGGATTCTGGTCTCGCCGCCGCGGACCACCGGCGATGGCTATTATGAAGCGGTGATTAAAGACCCCGATGGCAACCTGATTGAAATCGTCGCATAGTATCAGGCACTGACTCAACAGGAGACGCCCGTGGCCAACTATCGCGTAATCGACAAACAAAACTGGCCGCGAAAAGATCATTTTGATTTTTATCGCGGTTTTGCCAACCCCAGCTTTAATCTCTGCGTTCCTGTCGAGGCGCAGCGGCTATATGAGTGCGCGAAAGATCGCGGCGTCTCGTTTTTCCAGCTGGCGCTCTACGCCCTGGTTCGCGCGGCGAACGGGGTGCCGCAGCTGAAACAGCGGCTGCTGGGCGACGATATTATCGAATATGACCAGCTGGCGGTAATGACGCCGGTGATGACCGCCCAGGAAGGCTTTCGCCAGGTCTGGTGCGACAACGCCGCCGATTTTGCCGCCTTCAGCCATGCCGCCACGCCGAACATTGAAGCGGCGAAACATACCGCGCCGGCGCCGCTTATCGTCAACGGCGAGAATTTCTTCTGCGCCAGCTGCCTGCCGTGGCTGCATTTCAGCGCCATCACTCACGCGGAGTATTACGTCGGCGCGGCGGTGCCCGCCCTCACCTGGGGCAAGCTGAAAAACGGCATAATCCCGGTGGCGGGCAAATTCAATCACGCCTTTGTTGACGGCCTGCACGCCAGCCGCTTCTTTGCCCGAGTCGAAGAGGGGTTCGCCGAGCCGGAGACCCTCTGGCAGGCAGAATAAATATCGTCCCTGTCATTCCCCTGCCCCGACCTTTCCCGGGGTGGCTTCCCCTCCCTGCGCTGCTGCAAATCCAACACGCGGGTTGCCTCAGGTTGCAATTGCAGCAGCCCGCGCGCTTTCCACAAAACCTATCTCACTGATTAATAAACATTAAAAATGAAATGTGTTCTGGCATAGCCTTTGCTTTAGCTGTCATATAACCCACAGGAATTATTAACTATTTAGATAGTTATTTTTTGCATATACCGTTTATTGAACCGTGAGATGTGACTATGCCCGACGAAAAACTAACCCTTCGCTATACCCGCCAGACGCCAAAGGCATACGTTATCCGCAGCGATGACGAAGCGATCGCCATCGCCCATGAGATCGCGGCGGTACTGCAGCCCGACGCGGCGCAACGCGATCGCAGCGGCAGCGTGCCGCCGGAGATTATCGATACCTACTCCAACAGCGGCCTGTGGGGGATTACCGTCCCGCGGCAGTGGGGCGGCGCCGAGGTTTCTGCCGCGACGCTGGCTCAGGTGATTGCGATTATTTCCGCCGCCGACCCGTCGCTGGGGCAAATCCCGCAGAACCACTACTGCCTGCTGGAGGATATTCGTCTGCAGGGCAGCGAAGCGCAGCAGGCCTTTTTCTTCGCTCAGGTGCTGAAAGGCTATCGCTTCGCCAATGCCCTTTCTGAGACCGGCGGTAAGACGGTGCTCGATATCCGCACCCGCCTGGAGGCCAGCGATCGCGGTCTGCGCATCACCGGTCGTAAAGGATACTGCACCGGATCGCTCTACGCCCACTGGATCGGCATTCTGGCGCTGGATGCGGAGAATAACGCGCAGCTGGCGTTTGTTCCGCGCGAATCTGCAGGGCTGACGGTCATCGACGACTGGGCCTGCCTCGGCCAGCGCACCACCGCCAGCGGGACGGTCCTGGCGGAGGATCTGGCCGTCGAGCCTTTCCACCTGTTCCCGACGTGGAAATCCTACGCGACGCCAACCCTTGCCGGACCGTTTGCCCAGCTCACCACCGCCGCCATCGATCTGGGGATCGCCCGCGCGGCGCTTAGCGATACGGTAAGCTTTGTCAGCGAATTCGCCCGGCCGTGGATTGATGCCGGCGTTGAGCGCGCCAGCGAAGATCCGCTGACTATCTATCAGATAGGCCAGCTTGACAGCCGCCTGGCGGCCGCCGACGCGCTGCTGGAGCGGGCCGGGAAGGTGCTCGACCGGTATAAATACGATCTGAGCGAGGATAACGTCGCCCAGGCGTCTATCGCCGTGGCGCGCGCCAAGGTCTTTACCACCGAAGCGGCGCTGGAAGCCGCCAGCCGCCTGTTTGAGCTTAGCGGCACTCGCTCGACCAGCATCGCCCTCAATCTTGATCGCCACTGGCGCAACGGGCGCGTCCACACCCTGCACGACCCGGTGCGCTGGAAATATCAGCTGCTGGGCAACTGGGTGCTCAACGGCATTCGTCCGCAACGCCATGACTGGAACTGAGATGAACCGCGCGCTGGCTTTTTTCGCGAATATCGACTGGGGCGACGTGGCGCAGGCCAGCGTCGATACCTTGACCATGCTGGGCTGGTCGCTGGGCTTTACCGTGCTGATTGGCCTGCCGCTGGGGATTGTGCTCTATCTCAGCGGCCAGCCTCGCCTGCTTCACGCGCCGCGCCTCTATCGCCTGCTGTCGCTGGGGGTCAACGTCCTGCGATCGCTGCCGTTTATCATTTTATTGATCGTGATGATCCCGGTGACGACGCTGATTACCGGCACTTCGCTCGGCGTTGAAGGCACCATCCCGCCGCTGGTTGTCGGCTGCGCGCCCTTCTTTGCCCGGCTGGTTGAGACCGCGCTGCGCGAGGTGGAGCACGGCCTGGTGGAGGCCAGCTGGTCGATGGGCGGCAACACCTGGCAGCTTATCTGGCACACCCTGCTGCCGGAGTCGCGCGCCGGGCTGATTGCCGCCGTGACCGTGACCGCGATTTTACTGGTGGATTACACCTCGATGGCCGGGGTCATCGGCGGCGGCGGGCTGGGCGACCTGGCCATCCGCTTTGGCTATCAGCGCTTCCAGACGGACATCATGGCGATTACCGTTCTGCTGCTGATTGCGCTGGTGCAGATAGTACAAATGAGCGGCGATCGTCTGGTGAAGGCGATGAGCCGCAAATAACAATAGCTTCAGGAATAAGACAATGAAAAAAACAATCCTCGCAGCGGGGCTTCTGGCCCTTTTCTCCCTGTCCGCCAGCGCCAATGAGACGCTGACCGTGGGCGCAACGCCGGTCCCCCATGCCGAAATTCTCGAGTTCGTGAAGCCCGAGCTGGCGAAACAGGGGGTCGATCTGAAAATTAAAGTCTTTAACGACTTTATCCAGCCTAACCAGCAGCTGGCGGAGAAAAATCTCGACGCCAACTACTACCAGTACCGCCCTTTCCTTGATAACTACAATCAGACCCGCCATACCCATCTGCTTCCTGTGGTCGGCGTGCATATTGAACCCTTTGGCGCTTATTCGAGTAAATATAAAACGCTCAAAGAGGTACCGGATGGCGCCACCGTTGCCATTCCGAACGATCCGGTGAATACCGGTCGCGCGCTGGTGATGCTCAGCAATGCCGGGCTGATTACCCTGAAAAACCCGCAGGATCCGCAGTCGGCGACCAAAGATATCACCGCTAATCCACACCATTTTAAAATTCGCGAGCTGGAAGGCGCAATGCTGGCGCGGGCGGTGAATCAGGTCGATCTGGCGTTTATCTTCGCCAACTATGCGCTGGAGGCCGGAATTGATACCGACAAGGCGCTGCTGGTGGAAAAAGGCAGCGACCTGTACGTCGAGTATCTGGTGGCGCGTCCCGACAACATCAACGATCCCGGCATTCAGAAGCTGGCGAAAGCCCTGAACTCAGACCGCGTGCGCAGCTTTATTCTCACCCGCTATAAAGGCAAAATTTTGCCCGGTTTTTAATCGCCGGATGTTCATCGGCAGCCTGCGGGCTGCCGCTTAATTTCGTTAACAGAGCCGCTATCGTGACGCAAAAACCCAACGCCACAACGCATATTCAGCTAAGCCAGATAAGTAAAGCCTACCCCAACGGCGTGCAGGCGCTGCGGGATATTAATCTGCAGATCGCGCAGGGAGAAATCTTCGGCATTATCGGGCGCAGCGGCGCCGGAAAATCAACCCTGCTGCGCCTGTTCAACCGCCTGGAAAATGCCGATAGCGGTGAAATTATCATTCACGGCGAGCATACGCGGCACTACTCCCGCAGCCAGCTGCGCGACCTGCGCCGCCGGGTCGCGATGATCTTCCAGCACTTTAATTTGATGGCCACCAAAACGGTGGCGCAGAACGTTGAGCTGCCGCTGAAAATGGCCGGGGTACCGCGAGCGGAGCGGCGGCGACGGGTCGATGAGATCCTGGCGCTGGTCGGCCTCAGCGCCCTGCGCGACAGCTGGCCGGCTAAGCTTTCCGGGGGACAAAAGCAGCGTACCGGCATCGCCCGCGCGCTGGTTACGCAGCCGGAGATCCTGCTGTGCGACGAAGCCACCTCGGCCCTCGACCTGGA
This sequence comes from Klebsiella sp. GN_Kp190, assembly GCF_040061795.1. Lineage (NCBI taxonomy): Bacteria > Pseudomonadati > Pseudomonadota > Gammaproteobacteria > Enterobacterales > Enterobacteriaceae > Klebsiella > Klebsiella sp. GN_Kp190. The sequence goes on along the minus strand of NZ_JBEAFN010000016.1, from coordinate 42,990 downwards.
AAATACCCTTGCGGTGCTGAAACTGCTAAAAGAGATTAATCAGCGCCTCGGTCTGACCATCGTACTGATCACCCATGAGATGGACGTCATTCGCACCCTCTGCGACCGGGTCGCGGTGCTTGAGCGCGGAGAAATTATCGAACAGGGGGAGGTGTGGCGAGTATTTGGCCATCCCCGGCACGAAGTCACCCAAAGCCTGCTCGGCACGCTGCACCATGACCGCCCGGACGAGCGTCCGCCGCTGAGCGGAAACCAGCAGCTGGTCACGCTGCATTTTGACGGCAGCAGCGGACATGAACCCAACTTACAGCATATCGCCGCGCTGCTGGGCGACGATGCTCGCCTGCTTTACGGCAGCTGCGAGCAGATTCAGGGACGGGTGATTGGCCAGCTGCGGGTACGCCTGGCGACACCGCTGGCAAATCAGCGCTTAGCGCAGCATGCCGGCTGGGTAGCAGACCGCCTGACCTTCTCCGGCGAACCGACAGCAGAGAATGCTGGCGCTTAGCGCAAAAATGACAGATTAATGCTGAATTATTGCTAATGCTAAATCGCTATAAGCCATAGCTTTTCGGTGTTAGACAGTGCGCGGTGCGCCTCTTATCTTTCGTCATGATTTGTAAATATTTTACGCAATTCTTTGATGAGGGAGCACTTTTGTCCAGACTACTGCACGGGTTAAAAACCAAACAGACGCGGTTCGCGCTTGCTCTGAAAATCGCGTTGCTCGGCGGCGCGGTGGCATTTTCTTCGGTCGCCATCGCCGACGACATTTTAAAAGAAGGGATCACCCCGGCCAGCGATGCCAGCCAGATCCCCGCCGCCGCGAAGCTGCGCAAAGATACCGTCGTGGCCGGCATCTCCGAGCCGCAGGGCATTTTTAACCCCTACTTCTTCGTCAACGGCTGGGATGAGAACGTCACCAACGTGATTTTCTCTCGCCTGATCGACTGGGACAGCCACGGCAATCTGGTGCCGGGCCTCGCCGAAAGCTGGACGGTGAGTCCGGATAACAAGGTCTACACCATCAAGCTGCGCCCCAACCTGACCTTTAGCGACGGTTCGCCGCTGACCGCCGACGATGTCGCCTTTACCCTTACCGTGCTGCTGGATCCGAAATACGACGGCGATACCGATATCACGCTCGCCAATATTGCCGGCGGCGCGGAGTACAAAGCGGCGAAAGCCGATAGCGTCAGCGGTCTGAAAGTGCTTGACGCCTTAACGCTGCAGGTGACCACCACCCAGCCGGGCGCGACGACGCTGGCAAAAATTGGCGGCCCGGTCCTATCCAAAGCCTATTACGGCAAAGGCTACCAGCGCGGCAACCTCGACTATCTGCGCACCCTGCACGGCAAACCGCTGGGCAACGGTCCCTACGTTTACGACAAATACATCCCCGGCCAGGAGATTCGTTTCCACGCCAACAGCCATTTTTATCGCGGTACGCCGCCCACCCCGCGCTTTATCTATCGCGTGACCAACCCGTCAACCAACTTCCAGCTCTTCCAGACGGGCGAAACCGACTACGACGCCTTTACCTCGCGTCCTGACGATATCGAACAGCTGAAAATGCTCGGCTTTGCCAACATCAACCTTTACGGCTCCAGCGACTACAGCCAGGTGGAATTTAACGTCCGCCGCCCGGCGCTGAAGGACGTGAAGGTACGCCAGGCGCTGATTTACGGCCTCGACCGCCAGAAGCTGATTGATGTGGTCTACCAGGGCTACGGCAAGGTGGCGATTGAGCCTATCGCGCCGATCTCCTGGGCCTGGAACGCCGACGGGGTAAACCCGTATCACTATGACCCGGCGCAGGCGAAAAAGCTGCTTGACGAAGCCGGCTGGAAACCGGGGCCGGACGGTATCCGCGTTAAAGAGGGCAAACGCCTGGAGTTAACGCTGCTGGTGAGCAAGAAAGTGCTCAACGATGCGCTGATCCCCATCGCCAAAGAGAACTGGCAGCAGATTGGCGTCCTGTTAAAACCGCAGGTCGTCGATTTCAACGCCCTGATGGCGCAGCGTAAGTCGGGTAATTACGATCTGGCGTCGTTCAGCACCAGCACCCTTAACGACCCGCATGATGGCGTGTGGGATTTTTACAGCGCGGAAGCGAAAGAGTCCGGCTATAACAACCCGCAGGTCGATAAGCTGATTACCGAAGGTAACTCGGTGCTCGACGTCGAGAAACGTAAGCCTATCTACCACCAGCTGTATCAGGTACTGGCGCAGGACCCGCCGGTGATCCTTCTCGGCTACCGTGAAATTCTCTCGGCGAGCAGCGCCCGGGTCACCGGCTTCAAACCGGATATCTACAACGGCCTGACCGGCAGCCTGCCGGATGTCAAAATCGTTAAGTAAATCCCCGGCCGCCGGGATGACCGGCGGCTGACGTGAGAATGTCATGAGAAATTTCATCCTGAGACGGCTGCTGCAAACGCTGCCGATGCTGCTGCTGGCCTCCTTTATTATCTTTATGCTGTTTGCCAAAACGCCGGGCGATTTTATCGACGGCAATATCACCCTCACCGCCGCCCGCGCCGCCGAACTGAAAGCCATTTACGGCCTGGATCAACCGCTGCTCACCCGCTATATCCACTGGCTCGGCCAGCTGCTGCGCGGCGATCTCGGGTTTTCGCTGCAGTACCAGATCCCGGTCAGCCAGCTGCTCAACCAGTACATCTGGAACTCTTTCCTGCTGGCCAGCGTGGCGCTGGTATTTTACTGGGGAATTGGCCTGACGGTGGGCGTGGTCTCAGCGCTGAAGCCCAATTCTGCGTTCGATCATCTGGTGAGCGTCGCGGTGTTCGCCGCCATGTCGTTCCCGACCTTTTTTCTCTGTCTGCTGCTCATCAAGTGGTTCGCCGTCGACCTGCACTGGCTGCCGGTGGGCGGCATGACCAATACCGGCAGCGACGATCGCGGCTGGGAGTATGTGCTGCAGGTCGCCGCCCATCTGGTGCTGCCGGTACTGGCGCTGGTGATGCTCCAGGCGGGCAGCCTGACCCGCTATTTTCGCGCCAGCATGCTCGACGTGGTGAAAATGGATTTTATCCGCACCGCCCGCGCGAAAGGGCTGCGCGAACGCACGGTTATCCTCAAGCACGCCCTGCGTAACGCCCTGCTGCCGATCATCACCCTGCTCGGCTTCGAGCTGCCGGGGCTGTTCTCCGGGGCGATCATTACCGAAAAAGTGTTTAACTGGCCGGGGGCCGGGCATATTCATATCGATTCGCTGGCCGCCCGCGACTACCCGGTGTTAATGGGCTTTACCCTGTTTCTGGCGGTGCTGACCATTCTTGGCAACCTGATTGCCGATGTGCTTTACGCGTGGGTCGACCCGCGCATTCGCGTGAGGTCCTGATGCTCAGCTCTCTGTTTTCTGCTAACCGACGCCTGCGCAAGGCGGAAATCCCGGCGCTGGCGCAGGTGACCCCATCCCCCTGGCGTCAGGCCTGGCAGGCGCTGCGCCGCAATCGCCTGGCGATGCTGTGCCTGCTGCTGCTGGTCATCATGGCCCTCTGGTGCATACTGGGGCCGCTGTGGTCGCCGTGGAAAGACGATGCCACCGACGCGCTGATGATTAACAGGCCGCCCGGCGCGGAACACTGGCTGGGTACCGACTTTCTCGGTCGCGATATTTACACCCGCCTGCTGCTGGCCGGGCGCATTTCGCTGATTATCGGCCTGCTGACCATGCTGCTGTCGGTCACCCTTGGCTATCTGCTCGGCGCGCTGTCGGGCTACGCCGGCGGCCTGACCGATAAACTTATTATGCGTTTTGCCGATCTGGTGATGACTATCCCCGGCCTGCCGCTGCTGATTGTCGCGGGCGCGATGCTCTCGGAGCTCGATTTCTCACCGGACTCACGCATCTATATGGTGGTGATTATGCTGAGCCTGCTGGAGTGGCCGAAGCTGGCGCGTCTGGTACGCGGGCAGTGCCTCTCCCTGCGCGAGCGCGACTTTATGCTGGCAACCCAGGTGCTGGGACTGTCGGCGCGACGCCGTCTGTTTGGTCATCTGCTGCCGAATACGGTACCGATTCTGGTGGTCATGGCGACCATGGCGGTGGCGAACGCCATCCTCAGCGAGTCGGCGCTCAGCTACCTCGGGCTTGGCGTGGTACCGCCGACGCCATCGTGGGGCAATATGATGGACGCCGCCAATAGCCTGATCGACTTTCAGCGCCGGCCCTGGCTGTGGATGCCGCCGGGGATCGCCATTTTTATCACCGTCATCGCCATTAACGTGCTGGGCGACGGCCTGCGCGACGCCATGGACCCTAAAATGAAACAGAGGCTGAAATGAGTCGCGCATTAATCACCTTTAATCAGCTTTCGGTCTCTTTTGCCGCCGACAAAAACCGGGTACGCGCGGTACAGGATGTGTCGTTCACTATTCGCGCCGGGCAGACCGTTGGCGTGGTCGGCGAATCCGGCTGCGGCAAAAGCGTCACCGCCATGTCGTTAATGGGTCTGCTGCCACCGCAGGCGGCGCGCATTGACGGCGGGGAAATTCTTTTTGAGGGCCAGGACCTGCTGCGACTGAAAAACGCCCGTATGGCCGACCTGCGCGGCAATCAGCTGGCGATGATTTTTCAGGAGCCGATGACCGCCCTGAATCCGGTACTCACCGTCGGCGAGCAGCTCTGCGAACCGCTGATTCGCCACCGCGGCGAGCCGCCGAAGGCCGCATGGCGGCACGCTACCCAGCGCCTGACGGATGTCGGGCTGGCGCGCGCGGAGAGCCTGATGGCCAGCTATCCTCATCAGCTTTCCGGCGGCATGCTGCAGCGGGTGATGATTGCCATGGCGCTGAGCTGCCAGCCGAAGCTGCTGATTGCCGATGAGCCGACAACCGCCCTGGACGTCACCGTGCAGGCGCAGATCCTGCGCCTGCTGCGCGACCAGGCGCGGGCCAACCGGATGGCGATGATGCTGATTACCCACGATCTCGGGGTTATCGCGCAGATGGCCGAGCACGTTGTGGTGATGTACGCCGGGCGTATCGTCGAGCAGGGCGCGACCGCCGCGATTCTGCGTCACCCGCAGCATCCCTATACCCAGGGGCTGATTGCCTCGCGGCCGGTGCCGGGGGCGCGGCGCCGACGCCTCTATTCAATCCCCGGCCAGGTGCCGGACCTCGCCGCCCTTCCCGCTGGATGCGCCTTCGCCGAGCGCTGCGCAAAAGCCACCGCGCGCTGCCGACAGAGCATTCCGCCGCTGTCAGGGCAAGACCGGCAGGCCGCCTGCTTTTACAGTGAACTTTCGGAGTCCGTGACATGAGTCATGAATACGTGATTGAAGTGGATGGGCTGAAAAAACACTTCCCGCTGCGCGATGGGCTGTTCGGTCAGCAGACCGGTGTACTGCGGGCGGTGGATGGCGTGAGCTTTAAGATTCGCCGGGGAACGATTTTTGGTCTGGTGGGCGAATCCGGCAGCGGGAAAACCACCGTTGGCCGTACGCTACTGGGGCTGTATGAGAAGACCGCCGGCAGCGTCAAGTTTCGCGGTCAGGAACTTGCCGAACTGCCGCCGCGGGCAATGCGCGCGCTGCGGCCTAAAATCCAGCTGGTGTTTCAGGACCCCTACAGTTCGTTAAACCCGCGCATTCGCATCGGCGACGCCATTGGCGAAGCGATGCTGGAGCACAAGCTCTGTCGCCGGGCGGAGCTGTATGACAAAACCCTTGAGGTGATGCGCATCTGCGGGCTGGCGCCGCAGCATTACAACCGCTTCCCGCACGAGTTTTCCGGCGGCCAGCGTCAGCGCATCGGCATTGCCCGGGCGCTGATCTTAAACCCGGATTTTATTATTGCCGATGAGCCGATTTCGGCCCTCGATGTGTCGATTCAGGCGCAGATTATTAATCTGTTTTCCGATCTGCGCGACGATCATGGGGTGACGTTTTTGTTTATCTCCCACGATCTCGGGGTGGTAGAACATCTCTGCGATGACGTGGCGGTGATGTATCTCGGGCAACTGGTGGAGACTGCCAGCCGCGATGCGCTATTCAGCCGGCCTTTGCATCCCTACACCCGGGCGCTGCTGGCGGCGGTACCGACCCTCGATCCGGACAGCGAGCCGGTCGCGGTGGTACAAGGTGAAATTCCCGACCCGTCCCGGCCGCTTTCCGGCTGTCGCTTTTCCTCCCGCTGCCCGCAGGCCAGCGACCGCTGCCGTCGCGATATTCCACTATTAAGGGAGGTCGCCGACGGCCACCACGTCGCCTGTCACGCGGTTTAGCGCCGGCCAGGCTTCGGACCATAAAAAAACCGCCCACAGGGGGCGGTTACTTGCGCAAGAGCGAAACGGCTGCGGCTACTCTTCCAGCGCGAAGGCAATAATATCATCGCCCACGTCCGGCGAGTGGCTGGCGCCCCCGGCGGAGATCACCACGTACTCTTTACCGCTTTTCGGTGATTTATAGATCAGCGGCGCCGCCACTGCCCCAACCGGCAGACGAGCGCGCCACAGCTCTTTACCGGTGGCGGAATCCAGCGCGCGCAGGTAGTTATCCTGAGTTCCCGCGAAGAACACCAGTCCGGAAGCGGTTGACGTCGGGCCGCCCAGCGTCGGCATACCCAGCGGGATATGCATGTGCGTTTTCAGCCCCAGCGGACCGGTATCCTCCACCGACCCCATCGGCACCTGCCACAACAGCTGGCGAGTGTTGAGGTCAATGGCGCTCATGGTGCCAAACGGCGGGGTATTACAGGGAACGCCCAGCGCCGACTGCAAAATATCGATCCGCACGCCGCCGTATGGCCCGGCAATTTGCGGCCGCACGGTTCCCATAAAGCCGGGCACCTCGTCGGTGGAGACTTTATATTTCGCCATATCCTCTTTGCGCACCAGCGACATTCTCAACGGCATCCGCATATCGTTGACGAACAGCGTTCCTGTGCGCTCATCGATAGTGATACCGCCCCAGTTCATGCCGCCCAGCAGGCTTGGCCACTCGATGTACGGCTTCTCTGACGGCGGCGTGTACATGCCCAGATAAGTCGACGCTTTGAAGTCGATACGGCACATCAGCTGATCGAACGGCGTCACGCCCCACATCGATTTCTCGGTGAGCGGCTCGACGCCCAGCTGCGGCATGCCGGTGGAGAAAGGCTGGGTGGCGGAGAGATGCTCGCCTTCCGCGCCATCATGGGCGACAGGCTGCTCTTCCACGCGGGTCACCGGCTTACCGGTACGCCGGTCGAGTACGTAAATCTGCCCGGTTTTGGTGGTCTGGATCAGAACCGGAACCTCTTCGCCCCGCTCGTTTTTCATATGGAACAGTACCGGCTGCGACGGCAGGTCATAGTCCCAGATATCATGATGCACGGTCTGGAAGACCCACTTCGTCTCGCCGGTGCTGGCGTCCACCGCCACCACGGAAGATCCGTATTTCTCTTTGGCCGCGTTGCGATCGCCGCCCCAGTAGTCCGGCGGACCGTTACCGGTCGGCAGATAAATCAGGTTCAGCTCTTTGTCAAAGCCCGGCACCGTCCAGACGTTCGGCGTTTCGAGGGTATAGACGCGACCTTTTACCGGGTCGGTAACGTTTTCCGGCTGGCCGACGTCCCACGCCCACACCACGTTTCCGTTACGTACGTCAAACGCGCGTACCACCCCGGACGGTTCACCGTGCACGATATCGCGCACCCAGCCGCCGAGCACCGCAATATGCCCCATAATCACCGGCGTTGAGGTCGGGTGGTAGCGTTTGCTGTTTTCGGTATTGTCCATACCCTGTTTCAGATCGACGCTACCGTGATCGCCGAAGTCATCGCACAGTTCGCCGGTTTTGGCGTTCAGGGCGATCAAACGGGCGTCGACGGTAGACACCAGGATACGCTGCGGGCACTGCTGCAGCGCCGGGCTGGCCTTCTCTTCTGCGCTCAGCGAATCATCGCTTTGTACATCGTAATAGCCGACCCCGCGACAGGTGACGTGTTCGGCGGTACTTGCGTGCGGGTCAAAACGCCAGCGCGCTTTCCCGGTATCCGCATCCAGCGCCGTAACCACGTTCAGCGGCGTACAGGAGTACAGCGTGTCGCCAATTTGCAGCGGGGTATTTTCATCGACGCCAATCCCGGCGCCGGTTAGCCGGCGGCCGGTGTGATACGTCCAGGCGACTTTCAGGTTTTTGACGTTTTGCGGCGTGATCTCATCGTACGGCGCAAAACGGGTGCCGGAGGCATCGCGGCCGAAGAACGCCCAGTTATCGCTTTTGGCAGCCAGGGTCGGCGTGCTGTCGTCGCTCGCTTTCACCACGCCGTGATGAATACCGCCGTGCGGGTAGAAGGTGGAAACCAGCGTCGCCAGCAGCAGGAGGAAAATCGCCGAGGCGCTCCAGTTGGCGTAGCGTCTGCGCGCAGGCGGGATCGGCAGCGTCGCCGCCAGCCACAGCGCCAGCATCAGCATCAGCGCGGGAACGACCAGCCGGGGGATCAGGCCCCAATAGCTGAGCTGCACTTCATACAGCGCCCAGCAAAGGGTCAACAGGAAAGTCAGAATGGCAAAAGGCAGGACATAGCGGCTGCGGACAAGATAGCCGACGGCGATAAGCAGATAAGCGAGACCGGCTAACAGATACCAGGCGCTGCCGCCGAGAGAGAAGAGTTTGCCCCCCAGATAGTGAAAAAGAGTCCAGTGCCAAAGCTCAGTAATGCAAAAAGTACCCGGTAAACGGTAAAGAACAGGCCCCTACCGCTACCTTGTTGTTCGTCCATATTTCATCCCATACGACGTCAGTCGAAAAAACCAAAACATCTCATATAAACAGCGCGTTATCAGACCAAGAAAAGCGCATACCGCATATCATGTTGGTTGGACGCTCTCGGACAGAGCGAAGAACGTAAGGAATTATATGTATTTGTAAAAATAATGTAAAACTATCAGGCATTAAATGTTTAAAATTTTTTAATTTATAAAAGTAAGTTGAACGAATGATGGGTTATAACGAAAGCCGCAAAGCCCGCGTTGCATCCGCTGTTAAGCCCGTTTCGATCCAGGCGAATCAGTCCGATCGTCTTGCTATCCTCCCCCCGCTGTTTAATCATACCCGGCGCGTTCATTTGACCGCTTACATCGGGCGAAGCCATTCGCCTTGACACCTGAAGGGGAAAAATTTCATGGCTGTTCAGGAGAGTAAACATGAATAAACGAAAATATCTCACCGAAACTGAGATAAAAAAAATCATCAACGAGGCGTATAAGGGAGCGAACCCGGAGAGGGATCGTTGTTTAATCTGGATGTGCTTCATTCACGGCTGCCGCGTCAGCGAAATTCGCCACTGGCGGCTATCTGACCTTGACTTGCATAACCACTCAATTTACGTCAAACGGCTTAAAAATGGGTTTTCCACCACGCATCCTCTCTTTTCCAGCGAGATGACGTTTATCCGTGAATGGCTGTCGGCGCGTAAAAACTATCGCAACAGCGACAGCGACTGGCTATTTCTTTCGCAAAAAGGAACGCCGCTATCGCGTCAGCGGATCCACGTATTGATTAGCCACTATAGCCAAAGTGCGGGTTTAAGGATTGCGGCCCATCCGCATATGCTGCGCCACGCCTGCGGTTTTTCGCTGGCCGATAAGGGCATGGATACCCGGCTAATTCAGGATTATCTCGGTCACAGAAATATTCAGCATACGGTGCTTTATACTGCGAGCAATGCTGCAAGATTTAAAAATATATGGTGACGCGATAACCAATATATTTCTTACTTGACATAATGTATCAGATTGTCACTAACATAATAAATCACCAATAACCTGTCAACCCGTAAGGTTTTTCGCATCTCGAAAAATTAAAAACATTAATTATCAATAGATTAGAAACTAACGCGCATTTTCCAGCAACCCCGGACCTCAGACGTCAGCCTCCGAAACACCAGATTATTTACCATCCAATCCTGAATTTATGGTTTTTAATATTGCAAAAATCGCCATCCCTGGCATCTACATCTAAAAAATCAACAAACAAAATAGATAAAACTAAACATGACACTTTGATACAAAATGTCTTCTGCAGAAATAAACCTCAGCGTCACTGAATCTATTTCAGCACGACATCTGGCTATCAGATTAATAAAGGCTCATGAGAAATTTATTTCTGTGAGGCTATTACCTTTCTATATTGCCTATAAGGACTACCTTATGAACAAGAGTCTTATTGCTGTTGGTCTGTTAGCCGGTGTCATGTCCGCCTCCGTATTCGCGGATGATGGCCGTATTAATTTTTACGGTTCCATCACCGATAGCGCCTGTACCGTGATCAATAATATGACCAACCCGCTGTCGGTTATGATGGGGAATGTCTCCAGCAAGGCCTTCACCGGCGCGGGCTCCACGGCCTCGGCGACCAAATTTATTATTGCCCTGAAAGATTGCCCGAAATCCGCTAAGTCGGCCACGGTAAAATTCGACGGCACGGCGGATAGCAGCGTCGGCACTATTCTGGCGCTCACCCAAGAGCCTGGCGTGGCACAGGGCGTCGGGATCCAGTTAATGGATAATAAAAACGTCGTCGTCCCATTATATACCGCCTCGTCCGCTTACCCGCTACAGCCGGGCGAAAATAGTCTCGCTTTCGTCGCCCGCTATTATGCGACATCAAGCACCGTAAACGCAGGGTTCGCTAACTCTACCAGCACATTTACCCTCAATTACAACTAACGGATATTTCGTCGGCGTATTTCTGTTGCGCTGGCGTTATTTCCGCGGACCGGCAGCGGCCGGTCCGTCCCTTTTCGTATTTGTGGAGTCAATAGCTATCATGCATAAAGGATATAGAATATTTCCCCTTCTCCTCCTGGTGCTGGCGAGCGAATTAGCGGCGGCGACAGAAAGCGGCGGCGTCACAATTGGCGGCACGCGACTGATTTTTGATGGCGGCAAAAAAGAGGCCTCTTTAAGCGTCAGCAATTCGGATACCGGCCCATATCTGATCCAGTCGTGGGTGGAGCCGCGCAATAACGATCCGGCCAGGCCGCCGTTTATTATTACCCCGCCGCTGTTCCGCCTCGACGGCAATCAGCAAAACCTGCTGCGGATCGTCAATACCGGCGGCCAGCTCCCTACCGATCGCGAGTCGCTTTATTGGCTAAACGTCAAAGCTATTCCGACAAATACCGCCCCGGAAGACGCGAACACGTTGCAAATCGCCGTAAGAACGCGCCTCAAGCTTATTTATCGTCCCAAAACGCTGAAGGGTATCCCGGAAGAGGTGACCCATAAGCTGAAATGGAGCCTGACGGGCAGCAGGCTAACGGTATCGAATCCGACGCCGTTTTACATGAATTTCAACGAGGTCACGGTGGGCAATCATCCCATTACCGAAGCCACCTTTGTCGCACCAATGAGCTCAGCCACGTTTGCTACCCCTGGCAAGGTGACCGGCCTGGTGTCATGGAAAATCATTAGCGACTTTGGCGGCGTGGGAAAAAGCCACACGCAGGTTCGCTAACCCGCCGCTGCCGACGGTTTGCGCTGCGGCGATTTGCCGTCAGCTAAGGAGCATTTCAGGATGAACAAAAGAACCTCAAGCGACTCGCCCTTGAATTTAGCTTACCTTATCGCCACCCAGATTGCCCTGATTGTGGGGATAAGCCCCTCAGCTAACGCCCGGGAACGGTTCAACCCCGCCCATCTGGAAACCGGCGCAGGCGGGCTGGCCACCACCGATCTCTCCGCCTTCGAGGAGCATGGCGGGCAGCAGCCCGGACGCTACAGGGTGGATATTTATGTCAATGACAGCAAGGTGGATACCCGGGACGTTGAGTTCCGCATACAGCAAAACGCGCAGGGACAGAACACATTACAGCCCTGCCTGTCCCTGAACGATTTGGCCTCATGGGGCGTCATGATCCAGCGTTATCCGACGTTAGGCCAGCCCGATGCCAGCTGCGCAAGGCTGTCGGCGATTCCTCAGGCCAGCGCCGACTTTCGTTTCTCGCACCAGCAGCTGCTGTTAAGTTTTCCCCAATCTTCCCTTACCAACGCCGCGCGCGGCTGGGTCGATCCGGCGCGGTGGGATGACGGCATTCCGGCGGCGCTGGTCAATTACAGCGTCAGCGGCGCCAACAACCGGGACAAAAAAGGCGGCGGCGGCGGCGGAAACGCGCAGTACATTAATTTACGCCCCGGTCTTAATATCGGTCCCTGGCGATTGCGTAATTACACCACCTGGAACCGCAACAGCCAGAACGGTGAAAGCGGCACCTCAACAAAATGGGATACCGTTTATACCTACGCCCAGCGCGATATACGCTCGCTGAAGAGCCGACTGACGCTGGGCGATAGCACCACGCCTTCCGATATTTTCGACAGTATTCCGTTTCGCGGCGGCCAGCTGGCGTCTGACGACGATATGCTGCCGGAGAGCCTGCGCGGCTATGCCCCCGTAGTGCGGGGGATCGCCCGTACCCATGCCCAGGTCACGATCCGACAAAACGGATACATCATTTATCAGACCTACGTTTCGCCCGGCAGCTTCGAAATCACCGATATGTACCCCACCGGCGGTTCCGGGGATCTGTACGTCACCATCAAAGAGTCTGACGGCAGCGAACAATTCCTCGTGGTGCCCTACGCCTCGGTCCCGGTGCTGCAGCGCGAAGGCCGGTTAAAATACGCCATGACCACCGGCGTTTACCGCGCCTATGACAACGGCATTGATAAAGCCCCGTTGGCCGCCGGCACGGCGATTTATGGCCTTCCCGCCGGCTACACCGTATACGGCGGCGGCCAGTTCAGTAACAGATACCAGGCGTTAGCGTTGGGCATAGGTAAAAACCTGGGCTCCATTGGCGCCCTATCCACCGATATCACCCAGGCCTGGTCGCAGCAAAAAAATCGACCGCGAGAAGAAGGCCAATCCTGGCGTATTCGCTACAGCAAAAACCTGGTGCAGACCGGGACTAACTTCACCTTCGCTGGCTATCGCTATGCCACCAGCGGCTACTGGGATATGCAGGACGTTCTTAATACCTGGCGCGATGGGCGGCGCTACGTGATGCCGGAACGCAGGCGCAACCGCGCCGAGTTAACCGTCAGCCAGAACCTGTTTCAGATACCAGGCAACCTCGCGCTTAGCGCCATCGTGGAAGACTATTGGGATACAAACAAACGCATGGAGTCATATAGCGCGAGCTACAACGGTTCGTATAAAGGCATCAGTTTCGGTCTGAGCTACAGCTATAACATTCACTCTGCAGAACGCTACGGCCAGCGCTCCGGGCGCATCTACGACCGCGATGGGCTGTTTGCGCTCACCATGAGTATTCCTCTGGAGAAATTATTCGGCGGCCATCCCACCTACGTCAGCTACATGATGAATACCAGTAAGCAGGGGAATACCACCAATAATCTGAGCCTGGGCGGTACCTTATTGGCCGATAACAATCTGAGCTGGAGCGTCATGCAGGGCTATGGTTCTCAGGGCCAGGGAAGCAATAGCGGGATTAATGCCGACTGGCGCGCCTCTTACGCCGAGACCCTCGTCGGCTACGCCCGCGATCGCTACAGCGAACGCGTTAACTATGGCTTGCAGGGCGGGATCGTGGCGCATCGCAACGGCCTCACCTTTAGCCAGCCCCTCGGCGAAACGATGGCGCTGATCGCCGCGCCCGGCGCACAAAACGTAGCGGTGCTTGGGCAGTCAGGCGTCAAAACCGATCGCTTCGGCTACACCGTCGTCCCCTACCTCAGCCCCTATCGCAAAAACGATCTCACGCTGAATACCGAAACCCTGGCCGATGATGCCGAACTGGCGCTGGCAACGCAGACGGTCATCCCCACGCGCGGCGCGCTGGTGAAGGCCAGCTATGAAACCAGCCTCGGTAAACGGGTCCTGATGACCCTGAGAAAACGCAACGGCGCGTCGGTACCGTTCGGCGCAACGGTTATCGATCCCGCCTCCCCGACGCCAAAAAGCTTCATCGTAGGCGATGGAGGACAGGTTTATCTGACGGGGCTAAAAGACGCGGGTCAGCTGGAGGTTAGCTGGAGTCACGACCCTGATGGCCGGTGCAGAGTGAATTACAGCCTGACGCAAAGCGCCAGCGGGATCATCAACCTTAATGCACAGTGTTTATAGCAGGAGCATGACGATATGAAACGAGTCAACGTCCCCCTTATGCTGGTTACTCTGATCGCCAGCGCTGCCCACGCGGAGAACAACTATTGTCCCAGTTCTCCGCCCACGCCGTTTACCCAGCAGCTCGCGCAGATCGCGGTATCGCGGGCGCTGCCGGTAGGCAGCGATATTCCCGGCACGCAGCGGGTCTTCACCTTTAACGGAAACTGCAAAGGCCGCAGCGGTTGGGCGGATGTCACCCCGGGGCACCCCATTATCGCCTGCTATTACGGCAGCGGCGAAGAAGTCGCGGGTTTTCCGGGGGTCTATGAAACCGGCGTCGAAGGCATCGGTATTGCGCTGCAAAATAGCGCCGGCCAAAGGGTGAGTGGTATCGGCAGCGATTGCGATACGCGCGCGCAGGCGCTGGGGTATATCTCCCGCGACGCCAGCATGACCTTTGGATATACGGTCACACTAACGCTGGTAAAAACGGGGGATACGGCAACGAGCGGCACTCTCGATGTCGCGCAAACCAAATTTGGTATGGGGGTCTATGATACCGGTCTGGGCATCGGCAGCCAGGGGCAGCAAAACTATATCGGCTATGCCGGAGATATTGTTTATAAAGCGGTAAGCTGCACCGTCCCCTCGACGTTAACTGTCAACATGGGTGCTGTTCCGGTGGGCCAATTCTCTGGTCCGGGCAGCACCAGCGGCGAACAGAGTTTGTCAATTCCGGTGCGGTGCGACGATAAGGTCGCCGTGAATACGTCAATAAGCAGTCAAGATTATCTCTCCCCGACGCTCGGCGTAGTGGCCTTAAGCAATGAAATCGGCGTAGCCCAGGGGGTCGGCGTTCAGGTGCTTTATAACGGCTCGCCCGTCCAGTTCGATCGTTTTTTCCCGGTCGGCACCATCCCTGAGGCTGGCGCATCGATAACCCTGCCGCTCACCTTTCGCTATTACCAGAACACGCCGGAGATCCATCCCGGCCACGCCAACGCGGTGGCCACCTTAACGATGATGTACAACTGAGTTTATCCCGCTCTCGTTTCTCACTGCTTACTTAAGGAGTCGATAATGAGAATTATCGCCAGCCCGGCCGTCATAACGTTATTTACGGCGATTTCGTCGTCATTACCCGCTTATGCTGCGGATGTCACTCTTTATATCAACGGCGATATTGTTGCGTCTTCCTGCACCGTCGAAAACAACGGTATTTATAATATCGATCTCGGACAAAATATTCCCAGCCGCCGGCTTAGCGCGGCCAACTCTTACTCCGAGTGGAAAGAATTTTACGTCACGCTGAGCCACTGCCCTGTAGGAACATCAAGCGTTACCGCTCACTTTACAGGCCCTGTCGACGGAGCTGACCCTGATTTATATGCCAACGTGAGCAGCCCGGACAGTTCACGCAATGTCGCGATAGAACTTCAGCGTATAACCGGTTCAATTAATGCAGGCAGCGGAAAATCTATTGCCGTCGACGTCGATAATAACCGTCAGGCCATATTCGATATGCGCGCGCGCATATTTAGCGTCGCAGGGGACGCCACCGCGGGTCATATCAGCGCGATGGTCGTTATGAACTTTACCTATAACTAAAGGGTATCTGGCTCTTATCGAGCCAGATACTCCGGCTTCAGAGGGTAATCGAGCTAAAGCGCGCCGGATTGCTCGCCGTATACAAGACGGTATGCTGGATATTGCGATGGCCGAGATAATCCTGAATCAGGCGTGTATCAACGCCCTCTTCCGCAAGCGCATAACCGCAGGCGTGGCGCAGCATATGCGGGTGTACCGGAACGGCAATGCCGGCCTGCACGCCATAATTTCGCATCATAACGTGAATGTGCTGTCGGGAAAGCGGAGTGCCTTTTCGCGACAGGAACAGCCAGGGAAGATCGGCGTTTAAACAGCTCGTGCGCTTAACCAGCCACTGGCTTAACGCCAGCTGTTCACGGGGCTGAAGAGGATGAATAGTTGAAAAGCCATTTTTTAAACGCCGAATGGCGATCCGCTGGCTGGATAAATCAATATCGCTCACTTTTAAAAAACGTAATTCACTTACGCGCAGTCCGTGAATAAAACACATGAGGAGCATGCAATAATCACGCAGCGAGCCATCCTGCTGCTGCGAAGCATCAATTAATGCCTGCACCTCTTTTTTACTTAAATATTTTCGTTTTTTCATAGCCAACCTGACGGTTTCTTCAATGGAGCCCCTGAGATTTGGCTCCTTTATTGACTCTGCTCATGGCTACTGGCAATCCACTGTCGAGCAATCCTTGATAACTGCAAGTCCTGAACACTGTTAATAGTCATAAACGCTACCGCCCAATAATATCAAATATCAGGAATAGCCCAAATGCCACATCGATAAAATTAAAACCAAATAGATTTAGCTGTTATGTAAATAAGGAGATTTATAAGCTTATGCTATTAATATTTATCTTAAGTCTGATGAGGCGGCAAGTTTTTTTAAGTCTATGTGTAGACTCATTGGGGGTTTATTCGCCCCCTCAGCGTCATCGATAATGTTTTGGCTACAGTTTGCTGTTTTTTGGGAGTTCTCTTTTTTATAAGGAAATCATAAGCATGGAAACAATCCCTCGTGTGCAACATGACACAGATCTGCTCCGAACCATCACCAAACCCATAGACGACATTGATAAACTCATTCGTTGCCTGGCACCCAAATGTAACCAAATGTTAATGGATGGAAGACGAAACATCGGCATAGTAAAAGAAAACCAGCATCAATGCTTGGTTTTGTTCCGTGGCACGATGTCTTTATATCGCAACAACGATGGACTCATCATCAACTCCGAAACGAGTCCATTCATCTTTGGCATGAATAGTCAGCTACGTTATTCTCGGCATATTTACCTGCGCACCCAGGAAACATCTTCTATTGGTCTGATATCAATTAACGAGGCGCATAAGATCATCGCCGAACAGCAATTATGGGAAAATGTCTCACGACTTCTGGAATATTCGTCGGCAAAAGTCTACGCCCACTGCTTTAAGGTTTCTAAACTTTCCTGTTATGAAATTATCGTTCATCAGCTTATAGAATTAAACAATGAACCGGAAGCGATCAAAAATAAAATCACCGCCGCCAATTATATTCTGTCGCGAACCTTTTTGTCGCGCAGTGGGGTCATGAGAACCCTGGCCAAATTAAAACAGCTGGGCGCTATTCAGCTCCATCGAGGGATTCTGGTGACGATGAATCAACTGCCTCCCAGCCTAAAGCTTAGTGAATAACGTCTTTCGCCGAGCGGCCACCGCGATGAAGGCGCCGGCCGCATTCAGCTTGCGTTGACTCCGCCATTGCCGGTGGGCAGCCCCCTGCCCACCGGCAAATGCGAAACGAGGATAATCAGCAGTGACGATCCACGCTAATGTCGCGTAGCGCGGCGGCCATATCCAGCTGGGCCAGCTCTTTCAAGCCTTCTCGCTTGATAAACTGGCTCCGGTGCTTGCTTTTAACCTCTTCCAGGCTTTTCTTTATCTCGTTCGCCGGTAATTTATACCAGCCGCGACGATGCTTCTCACCGCCAATTTCCAGCCAAAGCTCAGAATAGCTGGTTTTTACTCTGTCGCTTTTAACATGGTAATGGCTGTCGATCGCATAGATCTCCTTGATATTGAAATGCGACAAAAAACCGTACAGCAGCGTGATAATTAAGTTCTTAGGTCGGATGCCGTAAAGCTCCTTGGTCAGCGCTTTCACTTCTTCATTATCAATGTCTTTCCCACCCTGGATGCCGCCAATCCAGGCCCGGCCATCTTCGGTGCAGGAAAAACAGATACTGTAGACGCGTTTATCACCCAGGAACATTAATAGCATCAGCTCCCCCTCCTCCTGAAAAGGCGATGCCAGCAGCTTCACATCAATGCAGGTACCGTTTTTCAGCGGAATAGTGATTAGCGAACGACCAAATGCTTTCATATCGTACAGCTGCGGCAACGCCTCGGGAAGAAAGGTTTTCTCTATAAAATTCAAAGCGCCATGAGCAATATTGAGCTTCGCTCTTTTTGACATCTTTTTATTTAAATAGGCCTTAAAGGGTTTATCTTCAAAGTTAACCAGCCCCTCGGTTGCTCCTGTTAGTTTTGCGCAAGCGTAATTTTCACATAACGTCTGATATTCCTTATATTTCCCTCCAATTAAAGATATCTCTCTGCATTTCCGCAATACCTTTTTATAGTTGAGTTTAACGTGACAAATAAATTTATTAGTTTTCCGCCATTCTTTGATAGCGGCTACTGCTGTTGTCGAGACCATTGACCATAATCCATAGATACATCCATAAGCCGGTCAATATTAGCATATTTTATACAAGTCAATGTCTAACCCAGCGCTCGTTGTCGATTCGTTTAATAAATAATTTGATCGCGACTATAATAATCGCCGGCAGGTTATGAAACATGCTTTCAACTATTATTATTAGTAGGATCCCGACCCGCGCTCGCTCACGACAGCACGCAATAATACACCCGCACTTATCGCTATGTGCTACACGGGTTCACACCAGGTGCATCCCTCCGGCGTTTTGCCTATACTTGCTCACGGTCAAAACTGAACTTAAGTGGGTAACGCATGGAAATTGATCTCGATAACCTCGTCTTTAGCGGGCTGGAAGAAGCGCAAGAGCGCAACGCTGAGCGCCTTGAAGAGGCCGATAAAAAAGCGCAGGCCGTTGTTGCCGACGATGACTGCGGCGACGCCTGTAAGATCTAACGACGAAACCGGCTGCCCTGCCGGTTTTTTTTACCTGCCTCTCCCCCAGGGGATGCCCGCGGCCAGCGACATCACCGTGGCAATCAGAAAGATAAAGCCGATCGCGAAACCGGATGGAATAACGCCGGAGGTAATGGAGGCAATATACTGCCCGGTGTTCAGTTCCGCTGAAATATGCCCCATCAGGAAAGCCAGGATCATGATTAAACTAATTTTAACTATGCTGGCTTAGCCGATATAAAGTTCTTTGAAAAGTTCTCAACGTTCAGAATACCGCGCGCGGAACCAGATAAAAGAGATTTGCGTCCTTCAATCACTATTAAAATGTATATCAGACAAGGAAGAAAATTTTGCCTATTTTCACTCTATTCAGGGAAAAAACGAGAAAACTGTTCTCTACACGCCAAAATCAATAATCATTAAGCAATTGATATAAAATAACTTTATTTTAAAGGGTGATGTTAATCACAAAAGGTAGAGGAAAAATCTTCTCCTGCACGCTTCCGCTGGATCTTTTTTTCGTCCTGCCGCTCACAGCCTGAGCCACCGCTGCGAAGAATGAGTTAGAGCTATTTTCTTTAGAATGCTGTATGGTCATACGCTCTTAAATCAGGAAATATCATATGTCAGAACGCAAAGACGCTAAAACTCGCCGTAATTATCTGGTTAAATGCTCCTGCCCTAACTGCTCCCAGGATTCAGAACACAGCTTCAGCCGAGTCCAAAAAGGTGCGCAACTCATTTGTCCCTACTGCCATAAACTCTTTCAGTCCTCATCACGACCCGCTGCATAATTTTCTCTTGCCAGATGCCGATTGCCGCGCGTGGTTGAGCAATAATCAGCCAGCGCCGATCTCTTTTGGCGAAAAAAAGCCCGCCAGCGCGGGTTTTATTTTGATTTGAATAGACTTCCCGCGCGCTTACTGTATAGTCGTGCCGGTTTTCATATTTAAAAGGTATTTCGTTGTTCCAAAAAATGACAGGTATTGTCAAAGCATTTGATAATAAAACAGGCAAAGGCCTGATAATCCCCTCCGATGGTCGCAAAGACGTTCAGGTTCATATTTCCGCATTATCGCCCGGCGAACCCACCACAATCAGCCCGGGAATCCGCGTTGAATTTCGTCGCGTTAACGGACTGCGAGGGCCAACCGCCGCCAATGTCTATCTTTCGTAAACACCGGCTCCAGGCGCTACCGAGCGGATTAAAACATGGCCAGAAAACGCTTCACCGTGCGCGAGCGCTCGTAGCGTCGCCAGGCGATAGCAATATCGGTTTTTAGCGGCGTGCCCGACAAAGGGTGATAGCTGACGTTAGGTAGCGTGATGCAGGTCATGGACTGCGGCACCAGCGCAAACCCGAATCCGGCCTCCACCATGCTTAACGACGATGATATTTGCGATGACTGATACGTTCGTTGCATATCAATACCGGCGCGCAGATAGCTGTTATACACCAGCTCATACAGCCCCGGAGCCACTTCCCGCGGGAAAAGAATCGGCGCCACGTCCGTTAACTGCTCCAGCGTCAGCTCGCTGTGGGACGACAGCGGATGCGAACGCGCCAGCGCAATCACCATCGGCTCCTGGTCGATAATTCGCAGGTTGAACGCTTTACTGCTTTCACAGGGCAGGCGCACAAAAGCGATATCCAGCTCCGCTTCGCCAAGCGCCCCCATCAGCGTCGCCATATTGCCCTCGACCTGATGTAACGTGACTCCCGGGTGACTGTGCTGAAACTGCTGGAGCAGGCTAAAGATCTGCGGATGAAAGGCATCAGAACTGGTAATGCCCAGCGAGAGTCGGCCGTTCAACCCGCGGGCGATCCCCTTGGTCTTTTCCAGCGCCGCGTCGCTTAATGCCAGGATCTGGCAGGCATCCTCATAGAAAGACTCCCCCGCTTCCGTCAGCTCGACGCCGCGGGTTAAACGGCGGAAAAGCGGCGTGCCAATTTCCCGTTCAAGTCTCTGTATTTGCTGGCTTAATGGCGGCTGGGAGATGCCAAGTTCTTTTGCCGCTTTAGTGAAGTGTCGCGCCTCAGCGACGGCGACGAAGTAGCGCAGATAACGAAGTTCCATATCGAAAACGTCTCAAAAAATCATAGATTCTATATTGGAACTGTGAGCTGAATCGCGTCAACATTTATTTAACCTTTCTGATATTCGTTGAACGAGGAAGCGGGTAATGAACCATTCTGCTGAATGCTCTTGCGAAGAGAGCCTGTGTGAAACTCTACGAGGATTTTCCGCGCAACATCCCGATAGCGTCATCTACCAGACTTCTCTGATGAGCGCGCTGTTGAGCGGCGTTTATGAGGGCAATACCACCATCGCCGATTTGCTCACCCACGGCGATTTCGGCCTGGGCACCTTTAATGAACTGGACGGCGAGCTGATCGCGTTTAGCAGCGAGGTTTACCAGCTGCGCGCCGACGGCAGCGCCCGCAAAGCCCGCATGGAGCAGCGTACGCCCTTCGCGGTGATGACCTGGTTTCAGCCGCAGTACCGCAAAACGTTTGATAAACCGGTCAGCCGCGAACAGCTGCACGACATTATCGACCGGCAAATCCCCTCCGATAATCTGTTCTGCGCCCTGCGTATCAACGGCCATTTTCGCCACGCCCATACCCGCACCGTACCGCGCCAGACGCCGCCCTACCGGGCGATGACCGACGTGCTCGACGACCAGCCCGTTTTCCGCTTCAACCAGCGCGAAGGGGTACTGGTGGGGTTTCGCACGCCGCAGCATATGCAGGGCATTAACGTTGCCGGCTACCACGAACACTTCATCACCGATGACCGCCAGGGCGGCGGCCATCTGCTCGATTATCAGCTCGACCACGGCGTGCTGACCTTTGGTGAGATCCACAAATTGATGATTGACCTTCCTGCCGATAGCGCCTTCCTGCAGGCGGATCTGCATCCTGACAATCTTGATGCCGCCATTCGCTCAGTCGAAAACTAAGGAGATTCTCGTGGATAATCAACATCAACCGCGCCAGTGGGCGCACGGCGCCGACCTTATCGTCAGCCAGCTTGAGGCGCAGGGCGTACAACAGGTGTTCGGCATTCCAGGGGCCAAAATCGATAAAGTCTTCGATTCGCTGCTGGACTCCTCCATTCGCATTATTCCGGTACGCCACGAAGCCAACGCCGCGTTTATGGCCGCCGCGGTTGGCCGCATCACCGGGAAAGCGGGCGTCGCGCTGGTCACGTCCGGCCCCGGCTGCTCCAACCTGATTACCGGCATGGCCACCGCAAACAGCGAAGGCGACCCGGTGGTGGCGCTGGGCGGTGCGGTAAAACGCGCCGACAAGGCCAAACAGGTGCACCAGAGTATGGATACGGTGGCGATGTTTAGTCCGGTAACCAAATACTCGGTGGAAGTCACCGCCGCGGAAGCGCTGGCGGAAGTGGTTTCCAACGCGTTTCGCGCCGCCGAGCAGGGACGTCCCGGCAGCGCCTTCGTCAGCCTGCCGCAGGACGTGGTCGACGGGCCGGTCC
The DNA here is from genome assembly GCF_040061795.1 of Klebsiella sp. GN_Kp190. NCBI lineage: Bacteria > Pseudomonadati > Pseudomonadota > Gammaproteobacteria > Enterobacterales > Enterobacteriaceae > Klebsiella > Klebsiella sp. GN_Kp190. Next base: position 20,653 of record NZ_JBEAFN010000016.1, on the reverse strand, counting down.
ACGCCAGGGTTCTGCCCGCCAGCGATGCGCCGCAGACCGGTGCGGCGCCGGACGAAGCCATTGAGCGAGTCGCGAAGATGATTGCCGGCGCTAAAAATCCAATATTCCTGCTCGGCCTGATGGCCAGCCAGGCGGAAAACAGCGCGGCGCTGCGTGAATTGCTGAAAAAAAGCCATATCCCGGTTACCAGCACCTATCAGGCCGCCGGCGCGGTGAATCAGGACCACTTTACCCGCTTCGCCGGGCGGGTTGGGCTGTTCAATAACCAGGCGGGGGATCGACTCCTGCATCTCGCCGACCTGGTCATCTGCATCGGCTATAGCCCGGTGGAGTACGAACCGGCCATGTGGAATAACGGCAACGCCACGCTGGTGCATATCGACGTGCTGCCGGCTTACGAAGAGCGCAACTATACCCCGGACATCGAGCTGGTCGGCAATATTGCCGCCACTCTAAACAAACTCTCTCAGCGTATCGACCACCAGCTGGTGCTGTCGCCGCAGGCCGCCGAGATCCTGGTTGACCGCCAGCATCAGCGGGAGCTGCTCGACCGCCGCGGCGCACAGCTGAACCAGTTTGCCCTTCATCCGCTGCGCATCGTTCGCGCCATGCAGGACATCGTCAACAGCGACGTAACGCTGACCGTCGATATGGGGAGCTTTCATATCTGGATCGCCCGCTATCTCTACAGCTTCCGCGCCCGTCAGGTCATGATTTCCAACGGCCAGCAGACCATGGGGGTGGCGCTGCCGTGGGCGATTGGCGCCTGGCTGGTGAACCCGCAGCGCAAAGTGGTTTCGGTTTCCGGCGACGGCGGCTTCCTGCAATCCAGTATGGAGCTGGAGACCGCCGTACGGCTAAAAGCTAACGTCCTGCATATCATCTGGGTCGATAACGGCTACAACATGGTGGCGATTCAGGAAGAGAAAAAATACCAGCGGCTCTCCGGCGTTGAGTTCGGTCCGGTGGACTTTAAAGCCTACGCCGAAGCCTTCGGCGCCAAAGGGTTTGCGGTAGAGAGCGCTGCCGCCCTTGAGCCGACGCTGCGGGCGGCGATGGACGTCGACGGCCCCGCCGTGGTCGCCATCCCCGTTGATTACAGCGACAACCCGCTGCTGATGGGCCAGCTTCATCTCAGTCAAATACTTTGAGTTACTACAGAAGGAATCCAGCAATGAAAAAAGTCGCACTCGTGACCGGCGCGGGCCAGGGCATCGGGAAAGCTATCGCCCTTCGCCTGGTTAAAGATGGTTTTGCCGTGGCTATCGCCGATTACAATGACGCCACCGCACAGGCGGTCGCCGATGAAATTAACCGCGGCGGCGGTCAGGCGCTGGCGGTGAAGGTGGATGTCTCTAAACGCGACCAGGTTTTTGCCGCCGTAGAACAGGCGCGGAAGGGCCTGGGCGGTTTTGACGTGATTGTGAACAACGCCGGGGTGGCCCCCTCCACGCCTATCGAAGAGATTCGCGAGGACGTGATCGATAAAGTCTACAATATCAACGTCAAAGGCGTTATCTGGGGTATCCAGGCCGCGGTAGAGGCGTTTAAAAAAGAGGGCCACGGCGGCAAAATCATCAACGCCTGCTCCCAGGCGGGCCACGTGGGTAACCCGGAACTGGCGGTCTATAGCTCAAGTAAGTTTGCCGTGCGCGGCCTGACGCAAACCGCCGCCCGCGATCTGGCGCATCTGGGAATTACCGTTAACGGCTACTGCCCGGGGATCGTTAAAACCCCAATGTGGGCGGAAATCGACCGTCAGGTTTCCGAAGCGGCGGGTAAACCGCTGGGCTACGGGACCCAGGAGTTCGCCAAACGCATTACCCTTGGACGGCTTTCCGAGCCGGAAGACGTCGCGGCCTGCGTCTCTTATCTCGCCGGTCCGGACTCCAACTATATGACCGGCCAATCGCTGCTGATCGATGGCGGCATGGTATTTAGCTAATAATAAATAAGCTCTGACATGGTTTGCCCCGGCTTCAGCGCCGGGGCTTTTTTATCTCACCCTTTAGGGAAGATCCACAGGTCGCTGACGGGCAAGGCCAGATGGCAGCGCTCGGCATCGCGCAGCGCGCTGCCGTAGGCGCGAATGGCGAAATCATCGCCCTCGGTGCGAAACAGGTACTCCCAGCGGTCGCCGAGATACATACTGGTCAGCAGCGGCAGTGCCAGCATATTCTCCTCAGGCGCTGAGGCGATGCGCAGGCGTTCAACGCGGATCACCGCCGTCGCCTCTTCCCCCACCTTGACCCCCTCCCCGACCATCCCCCACAGCGCCCAGCTGGCGCCCTCAATTCGCGCCCGACCATTATCCAGAGCGGTGACGGTGCCATGCAGCCGGTTATTGCTGCCCATAAACTCGGCGGCAAATAGCGTTCTCGGGCTACCGTACATCTCCTGCGGCGTTCCCTGCTGCTCGATCACCCCGTTATTGAGCAGCAGAATGCGATCGGAAATCGCCATCGCCTCGTTCTGATCGTGCGTGACCATCAGCGCCGACAGCCCCAGCTTGACGATCAGCTCGCGCAAAAAGACCCGCGCCTCTTCCCGCAGCTTGGCGTCAAGGTTCGACAGCGGCTCATCCAGCAGAATTACCGGCGGGTTGTAAACCAGCGCCCGGCCGATGGCCACGCGCTGCTGCTGCCCTCCGGAGAGCTGGTGCGGATGGCGATTGCCAAGATGCCCCAGACCCAGCTGTTCAAGCACGGTCTGCACCCGCTGCTTGATCTCCGCGGCGGCAACCTTACGCAGCTTCAGCGGATACGCCACGTTTTCAAACACCGTTTTATGCGGCCACAGCGCGTAGGACTGAAATACCAGCCCCAGGTTGCGCGCCTCCGCCGGGATTTCGCTACGCGGGTTGCCGTCATAAACGCGGGTTTTACCAATGGTGATAATGCCGCTGGTCGGCTTCTCCAGCCCGGCGACCGCCCGCAGCAGCGTGGTTTTTCCGCTGCCCGATGGCCCGAGCAGCGAGACCACCTCACCCCGCTTCAGTTCCATTGACACGCCCTTGAGCACCGGATTATCACCGTAGGTCAGATGCAGGTTTTCTACCGATACTTCAATCATGTAATTTCACTCCAAAGCGCAGGGCGATACCCAGGCCCACGACCACCAGCAGAATATTAATAAAGGAGAGCGCGGCAACGATATCGATAGCCCCCGCCGCCCACAGCGACACCAGCATCGAACCGATGGTTTCGGTGCCCGGAGAGAGCAGATAAACCCCGGTGGAATATTCGCGCTCGAAGATAAGAAACATCAGCAGCCAGGAGCCGATTAAGCCGTAGCGCGACAGCGGAACCGTGACGTGGCGGGTGATCTGCCCGCGCGATGCGCCGGTACTGCGTGCGGCCTCCTCCAGCTCCGGCGCTACCTGCAGCAGCGTCGAGGAGATGAGCCGCAGCCCGTAAGCCATCCATACGACGGTATAGGCCAGCCAGACGCTAAAAATGGTGTTACGCAGCGCGCGCAGCTGAACGATCAGATGTTCACGCAGCCAGTCTGCCACCGGCAGCGCCGAGAGCCAGCCGTTTTTCAGCGACTGATCGAGCCACATCGGCAGAAACAGAAATACCCACAGAAACGCCAGCCCGGCCAGCAGCCCGGGCACCGCGCGCGGCACCAGCACGCTATAGTCCAGAAAGCGCGTGACGTTATCCGGTTTGCGGTGCATCGCGATGCCCACGAACAGATAGCAGACCACCGCCAGCGCGCCGCCAATCACCCCAATCGCCATAGAGTTAACGATGGCGCGTAGCAGATTCGGCTGCTGCCAGATGTTACGGAACGTCGCCAGCGAGAGTTCATCCCACAGCGAAACGCCCACACCCCAGTTTGAAATAAAGGCCCGCAGCGCCACGCCGATCAGCGGCACCCCAATGGTGACCGTCAGCCATGCCACCACCACAACCCCGGCGACCCAGCGCCACTTCCCCAGCGGCAGCGCGCGGGCCTGGGACGCTTTTCCCTTCATGGTGACAAAGCGGTTGGCGGTACGCATCAGGCGGCGCTGGAGCATCACCAGCGGAACGGTGATGCAGATCAGGACTACCGCCACCGCCGCCATCAGGTGATAAGAAGGCGTACCGAGCTTGTTGGTGAGCTTATAGAGATAGGTCGCCAGCACCATGTTGCCTTCCGGATCGCCCAGCACCAGCATCAGGCCAAATACCTCCAGGCCGAGGAAAAACAGCAGTACGCAGGCGTAGAGTATCGACGGTCGCACCATCGGCAGGCTCACCGAAGTCATCACCTGCAGCGGCGATGCGCCCACCGTCCGCGCGGCCTCCTCGACATCCGATCCGACGCTGCGCAGCGCGGAAGAGATATAGAGATAGGCATGCGGAACGTGCGTCAGCCCGGCAATTACCACGATGCTGAACATCGAGTAAATATTCCACGGCACGAAGCCGATCAGCTGCTCGGCCCACTGCGAAAAGAAGCCCACCGGCCCGGCCGCCACCACGTAACCAAAGCCCAGTACCATCGGCGAAACGAAAATCGGTACCAGAATCAGCGGCTCGATAAACCGCCGCCCGGGTAAATCGGTACGTACCATTAAAAAGGCGAGGATCCCGCCGAGGGGGATGGCAATCGCCACCAGACCAAACGCCAGAATAAACCCGGACTTGAGCGCCAGATAAAAATCCGGGTCGCTAAAGATGAAGGCGAAGGCTTCGAGGCTGAACGATTTCGTGCGGGCAAAAAAAGGCGCCGAGAGAAAGCTCTGCACCACGATAAATAACAGCGGGACATAAATCGCCAGCGCCGTCATCACGACGACGATACCGCGCGGCAAACCCTGCCATTTTCGACGTAAGACATTCATAAGCGATCCCTTTAAACCTGGCGGGCGTTAAGCGGGCTGCGCATCCTGAAATGATGCGCAGCGCCGGAGGGTTATTTCGCCGCGGCGGTGCGCCACTGTTTGATAAACTCCAGTCGTTGTTTCGGCTCAAGATACGCCAGCAGCGTTTCATCGACCGGAATAGGCTTCAGCGCGCTACCGAGCATTTTGGTCATACCGTCGATATCATTTTTACCTTCGATATCATTGCGCAGGGAGGGAATATCGGCCTGGTTCGCCAGGATGCTTTGTCCCTTTTCCGACAGCACGTAATCAAACCACAGCTTCGCGGCATTAAGGTGCTCGGCTTCTGCGGTAATAAAAGAGACCCGCGAGAGCACCAGTACATAATCTTTCGGATAGGAGATGCCGAGCGAAGGATCGTTTTTGGCCCGCGCCTCCGCGTAGGATCCGAGAATATTGTAGCCAATCAGGTTTTCCCCGGAGGAGACGCGCTCCATCATCGTACCGGTGGACGATTGCACGGTCAGGCCGCCTTTCGCTATGCCCGCCAGATCGTCAAAGTAGCTGGCATCGGCTTTGCTGTCCTGTACCGCCAGCATAAAACCCAGACCCGATTTTTCAATGTCATAAGTCGTGACCTTACCTTTGAATTTATCGGCCTGGCCGGCGATCAGCTTCGCCAGCGCGGTATGCGAATCCGGTACTTCGCCCTGAGGGATCAGCCGCTTATTGTAGATAAAGACCACCGGCTCGTAGGTCGTGCCGTAGGCTTTCTGTTGCCAGACCGCCCATTTTGGCAGCTTATCCCGCTCCGGCGAGGCGTACTCTTCGGCGTAATCGGTGGCGAGCTTCAGCGCCGTATCCATGGAAGAGCTCCAGACCACGTCGCCGCTGCCGCCGCCCGCCGCCTGTTCGCTGATATAGCGGTTGTACAATTCGGTGCTGTTCATATCGTTATATTCAACTTTAATGCCGGGATATTGCGCTTCAAACCCTTTAATTAACGGGCCTGCGGCCTTGGTATCGGTCGTTGAATAGATAACCACTTTGCCTTCTTTAATCCCGGCATCCACCACCTTTTGATAATCCGCCGGATAGCCCTGAGGAACTGCGGCAAGGACCTGTCCGGAGATAGCTGCCGTCAGTGAAATCACTAACCCACTAATTTTCATATACATAAAGTCAACCTTTAGATATCAATTATTAAACTTAAATTTAACATATAGCGGGACGCCAGAGCCTTGCAACGCCGGGGTTTGTTTTTTTACGGCTTTTGTGACGCTGGCGTAATTTAAAGGAAGATTCGTGGGGCGCGGCTAAAGAGATAAAGGTTGTTGGGCGGAAATATTAAGAAAAGATTAAGTTTTTCTGTTTCTTACCCCCTCAGTATTGCGTTTTCTTACACACAAAAATAACACCCGCTGGCGCCGGGCGAACATCAATCGAGCTTATGGATATTGCCATCAGGGTAAATTTTGCGATCGGCCTTACAATTGAGCTGTTAAATAAGGTAATGGAAAGGCATTTCATCAAATGAACTCGCCATTCTCCTGAATTTAAAATGGAACCAGGCCTATGTAGCCAGAAAGCTATCTCCGCTATGTCCTTGACGTCATTGCTGACTGGCGGGATTACCACTTAGCATTTCATACAGCGAGGGGGTGTTGTGTCCCTGTGGCATTAGTCCTCCTTCAGCGGCTGTAATGCCAGGTGGTTATTTCCGGCTTCCAGAATACGGGGTTTATCCGGATCGAGATCTTCACGTCTGAGAACCTGCTTCCAGGTGTTGTTGACCATATCCGGATGGCGGAACAATCCGGCCACCGCGACAAACTGCGCGCCTTCTTCCATTGGCATATCAAGATTCGCATCCCCACCCGGCTTTATCACCACATCGCGGGTCGCCAGCAGGTCGGCTTTCAGGATCGTGTCGCCGTTCTTGAGGAGTTGCTGATAAACCGTTTTGTCGAAGGTTTTGCGGTCTTTCAACTGGTAGACACGAACCACCACCGGCTCGGAGAGTGAGTTACTCTCGCGGGAATCCGTATTCAGTGCTTCACGGGCTGTAAAATCCAGATGCAGCACCTTAATCTTCTTATAAAACACCGCCGTATACACCGATTTGGTGCCATCCGTAATACTCTGCGTCACCCCACAGCCCACCAGGCTGAACGCCAGTAGAGCAGGTAGCCAGCACGCGGGCTTAATCAAATTTGTACTTAGCACGTCGATTTCCTTGTTGTGGTTTCGCAGGCGCCAGCCCGGTGTAGTAACCCAGTTCTGTCGTAAAGGTCAGCGGGAGATCGTCCGCAAACGCCCCCTCCTCCGCTCCCAGCACGCCGTTCATGCCGAGCCAGAAAGGTTCTTCGCCGAGCGGCGGGACGGCCAGCAGTTGGGTCCGGGTGGTCAGGGTGATCCTGGCCTTAAAACGCCAGCCGAGATAAACACGCAGCATCACCAGAAAATCCTGATACAGCAGACCATCCGGTTTCCAGCCCTGCGCTTCCTGTTCGTTATCCGTCCTGAGCGCAACCAGCAGCTGACTGCCCGCATCCATCGCTTCTTCCCCCAGCGGCGTATTGCCGTCCAGCAGAAAATCGTCATCGCCGTAAAAACCCAGCGGCTGGCCGATCTCCACCGGCCGCAGGCAGTACGGACTTACCTGCACCGTAGTATCCGGGGCCAGCAGTCTCACCAGCGCCTGCATCCCCTCCTGGGTTTTGCCGGGTTGGCGCAGCACACCGAGCAGCGCCAGAAAGCGGGATACCGGTGTGGCGATGTGGTTTGCGGTTCCCGGTATGCCCAGCCCCACCAGACCCAGCAGCGACTGCGAAATGCAGTCAGTTCCCCCTGCCTCAAACGTGGCCGGATAAGAGTATTTCCGCCAGATGCGGTAAAACTGCGTCAGGATACGGTGGCTGAAAATATCCAGAAAGCCCTGCAGCGCGTCATGCCCTTCACGGCACTGAGTGATGTCATCGAGATAGGCTGTCGGCAGGGGTGAGTCGACACCGTACATCCCCATAAAGGTTGTGCGGATGCGAGGTGGCCTGCTGTCATCATCCTTGTCATATTCGACGGCTTTCAGTTCGCTGCCCGGAAACCCCATCCCCGGATGCGGCGCAAACCGCACCGGGTCATCAGCAGGGTGGCTGGTTGACCCCATCAGCGGCCTGTCCGGATTACGCTTCTCCAGAAGCTGACAGAAGCGATAAAAATTCATGCGGTGCAGGTCGGCTACGAGCCGCGGGCTCAGCCAGGAATGCGGCGGTTGTGCTTCTCTTCCCATTCCAGGCGCTCTCCGGTCGGTTGCAGAATAATAATCAGGCGGTTAAACAGATAGATGTCGGTGTAAAGCGCGAAGAAGCGACTCAGCATCTCGCCGAACAGGCAGATGTCGCCGCGACCGGCAAAGCCGTGGCTGTCAAGGGTCACCTCAATCTGCACGCCGCGTACCAGGTAGCCCTGCTCAAATCGCCCGGTCTCACTGTGCTTCACGTCAATAATGGCTTCCAGGCGACGGCGGTTCATCTCGCTGTCGGTCCATTCATACAGCGCCAGGGTGCCGCGCAGCACGTCGGCATTATCCATCATCGACAGAAACCCGCTGCCGAGGTGGCTCAGCACGCGCCAGTGAAAACGGTCCTGTGCCGGGGGATAGCAGGGCAGCGTCGGCGCACACAGGTTACGCACGGCGACGCTGGCCGAGGTGCTTTTCATCACCGTATCCAGCACGGTGCTTTGTAATGCGCGTCGCGGCAGCTGGCCATTGGTACCGGTGAGCGTGAGGGACAGGCTTTCGTTTTCCGGCACCGTGTGATTATCAAAGGCTTCGCCGCCGAGGATAAGCCACGTGTTATACAGTCCTGACGGACCACGGCGCACGCGGGTGTGGTAGTAATACTCCGGCGCTTCATGGCGCATCATGCCGCCTTTGTGGCGGAAACTGGAGAACGGTACATAGGTATACTGGCTTGAGGATATCACCGAATCGACAGCATAAATCTCGGTATGGCCATCCTGCACGCGCATCGGGCGCAGCATGTATTCGGTCTGCAGTGAATTCAGCGTCAGCGGGTCAGATTCCAGCGGAAACAGGTTAATCACCGGCACACAGTTCAGGCGCAGATGTTTTTCGGTAAAGCTGAAGTCATGCTCCCAGCGTTCCGCCAGCACCACGTCGATTTCAAACCACGGAAGCTCAGCCGGAAAGACCGCGGTCTCCAGCCCGCGCAGGCCCGTGAACATGAACTTTTCGCGGAAGGTGAAGTACTCCAGCAAAAGTTGATAACCGCTAAAGCTGCTGCTGTCCTTCGGCCACAGCCCGTCATCATCGCCGAATCCCAGCGCGGTGAAATACCCGTCGAGTGGCTTTCTGTCCGTATCACCCGGCATCCGCAGCCAGAGACGCGCCGTGTTCATGGTAAAGGCTTCATGCATGGCGCAGGCCAGCGGTGCGTCAGCATTGAAGTAGAACGGGATCTGGCTGAGATCGGCACGACTCCAGTCGGCGAGATGGCTACAGTTAAAGCGCAGGTTGATGACCGAACGCCCGTCAGGGTCAGTCGACAGACGGGCATGCTCCAGCGACAGCGGCTGAAGGGTGATTTCTTTGGTGGTGGTGTACCGGCAGCGCGTGCCCTTCTCGCCGATCGGCTGCGAATTGACCTCGAAACCTTTGACGATACGCATCTTCTCTTTCATCTCGCGCCAGTCGGGCGTGAACTCCACCACCGACATCGACGGAATGGTGCGCAGGTATTGCGGCCACAGCAGGCTGACCAGCCCTTCGGTCAGTTCCGGCAGGTCGTCATCGAGTTTCTCGCGAAGACGCCCCATCAGGAAGGCAAAGCCCTCAAACAGGCGCTCCACGTACGGGTCGCGCGCGCCCGCTTTATCGAGATTGAGCATTGCCGCCTGCTCGGGGTGAGCGCGGGCAAACTCTTCGCCGGCTTCCAGCAGGTAGCGCATTTCGGCGTCGTAATAACGCAGGGTTAAGTCGTCCATATTTATTTTTGCTTTATTTCCGTTGGATTCAGAGCACAGCTGCGCCCTGTAGTAACTTCAGCATAAGGTTAAAAAACATAACGATGGCAGATGCTGTCATTAGCCACCATAAGTACGTTGATGCCGGGAAGGGATAAATTTTGCGCCGCAGGGGCAACTGCTGGTGCTATGTAGCGAACCAGCATATTTCCGCCCATTGGCATTATTGTTCGGAATATGTCCCACTATTTTGTACATACCGGCATGTTTTCCGCAGGTCACATTCTCCTGCTCCCGGGCTACAGGGATCCCCATGACGGTATCGGTCGGATCACCTCCAAGGATTTTTCCACCACAAGTGGTCATGTCACCCTTTACCAGATAATAACCTTTCGCCATTTTCCCATCCTGAGTTCATCAATCATTCAACCGCAAAGCACCGCACTGCCTGCCGGATCGAGCGCAATCAGACCGGCCAGAAGCTGGTCCATCTCTGGCTGTAACCGCGTTTTATCGGTTTCACTGCGTGCGGCTTTCATGCGCAGTAGTCTGAGGCGGGACGATTTCACTTCAAACAACAGTGCCGGCACCCACTGCGTGAGGGTTAGCGCCATGCGAAAAGATGCAGTCGCCTGCTCCGGTATTTCCAGCCAACTCTATTGCAGGTACAGACGTTTGAGCATCGCCCGCTGATCAGCCCGCGGCGTATGCCGGAGAGTTTATTGACCTCCTCCCGGATGAGCTGGGAATCATCGTCATATCCCGGCACCTCTTCCCTCGGACGGGTAGCGCTGACCGGGGCGAGCCAGGGCTGCCAGTTTTCCGTGCGTGACTGCGCCTGCTGTCGCAGCAGGTTTTCATCCGCCTGACAGGCAGCAAGCCGATTCTGCAGAGTGCCCATTATTCGGTTCCGTCCATATCACTGTCTTCCGTTTTGGTCATCAGCGCCTGAGCCGTAGCCGCGCTGTCGACGCTGAATATCTGATCCGGCAACGTGAAGCCGCGTAATTCCAGCAGCGCCAGCGGACCTTTTCCGAGCTGTGAGCGCAGCACCCACTGCAGGGTGCGGCCATCCGGTGCGGTGAAACTCATCATCCACTGGCTGCGGTCAAGCTGCTGACGCTTACCCAGGTCAAGCCAGCGAATAAAGCCCCAGGTCCCGCTGTAATCACCAAACAGACGCGCACCGGCATTGACGGTGGTCCATGTCAGCATGGTTCCTGGTTTGTAAGTGTAGCCAGGCCAGCGAATGGACTGCCAGTCAGCCATCTGGTTAAAGTAGTGCAGCTTTTGCCCATCAATGGTCAGCTGCGTTTCCACCACCTGCGGCACAGGGCGCGCCTGCAGCTCAAAGCTGATGCCCTGACTACCATCGGTAAACAGAATGTCCGACAGCTGGCTCAACTGATTAATGGCCCGCAGGAAGGCCGGGTTGAAGCTCAGCCCCTGGCTGTTGACCCTATCCGGCACCCACTGGCTGCCCTCCTTGTGCAGCACACCGCTGAGCTCCGTCGTCAGGAAGCGCTCAATGCGCCCGCTGTCCTTGCGCACAAACTCCGCCAGCATCGGCAGGGAGGCATCACTTTTGCTGGCGGCAAACGGGAAACGACCGTCAAAGGCAGTTTGCCAGTTCGCGACAACCGAGCGGCTCCATTTATCATTCAGGCTGGCTGCCGACGGCTGAAGCACGGTCTCCCAGGCCTGGGTCAGCGGCTGCACAAACATTGTGCTGCCAAATCCGCTCCACTCCTCGCCAAGGCTTGCCGAAATCAGGCTACCGTACTGCCAGGTGTCGGTAAGGTCCACGCTTTTGCCCTGGAACACGGTCTGCGCCAGGGTCTGCATCATCGCCTGCGGGTCAGAAGCGCTGGCCACCTGTTGCAGGCGCAGCCGCACGCGGGTGATACGGGTCAGGTACGTCTGCAGGCTCAGCGTGTTATCCGCCGACATCACGTTGCTGCCTTTGTTTTTGCCCAGCAGTTGAAGCAGCGGGCCAAAGGTTTCATCCAGCGGCCCCTGCGGGCCTGAGGCAGACTGGTCAATCATCGGTTTGTCCTTTCTGCCTACGAGGTCTTTGGCCGATTTGATGATGGCGTCCGAAAGACCTTCGCTTTGCTGGCCGGTCTGTCCCTGCCAGGCGAGCGTATTCATCAGGGCAATCAGCGGCGACTGGCGGACGTCACTCATCAGCGTCAGCTGGTCGGTAACGTCTGCAATATTGTTCGCCGGATTAAGCTGCAGGCTGTTGAGGAAGCTCAGCCAGCTGCCGGCAAAGTCAGTGAAGTAACGTTGTGTCAGACGCGCTTTCAGGGCTTCCGGCGACAGGTCTGAGGAGACGGCTTTTCGGCTGTCGCTGAGCACCCAGTCGATTTCATCCCGGCGGGAGTTCGCCGCCTTTTCGATGGCCTGCTGAATCCCCCGGTCCCAGGCCTGGCGGGTAAACATGCCCGGCACCACCTCCTCGGTGGTAAACAGTCGCCGCGCATCGGTACCGCCAGTCATGTCCTCCAGAGACACATCGGCAAAGTTACGACGCACGGATTTGAGCATGTTCTCATACAGCGTGCTTTCCGCGTTGCGCCGTCCTATCTGCTGCAGCAGGACCTGGCGGCTCTGGCTGATCAGCTGCGCATCCGGCGTGATTACCCACTTTGGCTGCGCAGGCAGTTCGGAAATGTAAAAAGCCCACAAATCCGGCGCCAGGCTCTGCCACAGACCGGTTGAGATACCTGTCCGCGTCGGCTGCACGGTTTTCATGGTCTGTGCGTAGAATGCACCGTCGGCTTTATCCGGCCTGGCCATCATCAGCCAGGCTTTCAACTGGTCGTAGCCCGGTTTCGCCAGCTGTGCCCGCTGGTCGCTGTTGGGTGCAGAGTTTGCCAGCGCACTGAGCTTTTGCTTAAGCGCCTCATTTGCCGGGTCGCGTATCAGGCGGTTGTTGGCCACGCCGTACCAGGGGAGCATCGCGTCGAGCAACTGCTGGTTATGGTCCAGGCCGAAGCGCTGATACCAGGGGGCGCCCTCCTGAGCATTATGCTGCAGACGCCCGGCATCATTACGCAGAGTATGCAGGGCCGTCAGCTGGTTGTCCGATACGGAAGGATGCGCCACCAGGGCATGTGCCTGTTCGGCGACGGAGACTATCTGCTGACGGTTGACCGTAAACGACAGCAGCATTCCCGCCCCCCAGACAACGATGATGGTCATCAGTGTCCAGGCAAGCATCCTCTCCCACGCCATGCCGACACGGCGGCCCCGCACACGGGTGCAGTCGTCAACGATACCCTGCCAGGTCGCCGGCAGGGTCAGGGCATGGCGCTGTAATTCAGGGATATATTGCTCATCATCGGCTGTTCCCCCTGACGTACTGGCGGATGTATTCTCCGGCAGGCTGAACATCAGGCCACGCAGCGGAACGCGCTGCTGAGAGTCGTAGAGCCATGGCAGCAGTTGCTGAGCCCGGCGGACGATACCGCCGTCCTGGAGGTGCTGGCCCAGACGCAGCAGGAAGTCGTGGCTGTTGTCTTCCGCGACCTGACTTACCCCCTGCGCCCGCAGGGCCGGCAGCATCCGCTCCAGCTGGCGGATAATATCGTCTTCTTTTGCGCGCAGGGGAAAGCTTGCCCCGACAGCCTGCTCAGGACGCGTACGCTGCGACCAGTTGCTGTCGCACAGCTGCCACAGCCAGACCGGGGCGGAATAGCGCAGCAGTTCGCTGATTTTTTCCAGTCCGCGTAAATCGCAGTCGCTGATTTGCGGGGTCAGGTTAAGTGACGGGGGCATGACACGGACAATCCCGTCCAGCGGGCGTCCGCGGCGCAGCTTGCGCAATGCGGTGTATTTTTCGCGGTCAGGCTCCGGTGCCAGGCTGCCGCCGTAAATCAGCACGGTGCGGTTGCCTTCGAGCCACTGCTGCTGTTGCAGGCCGGGAACCAGCTGTTCGATAGCGGCTTCATCGCCGGTGATTAACAGCAGGCGGACTTTACGACGCCATAAGAAGCTATAGCGCCGGCGTAAATGAGCTTTTACAGGATCCTTTTTACTGGATTTTTTATAGTTATTACGGACATTAGCTGTGACGGACTTCCCTCCCGCCATACGCTGAAAGCGATACTCTTTTTGATGGAACCACACACCAAAGTTCATCAACATCAGGAATACGGAAAATAAAAACATGCATAAGAACCAAAGGCTCACTTTTTCTTTAGAAGATACCCATCCAAAGATATCCCCATAGTAGTAACATCCTATAAAAGTCAGCACGCCAAAGATAATGAGACAGGAGACAAGGCCAATCACTCTCCATTTTGCCGGGGTATTCAATTTAATGCTCCTTGCTATTATCAAACGGTTTAATGACATTAAAAACGTATTCATCACCAACGCTGGCGACCATTAAAACCGATTCATTATTTTTTTCTGATATGAAAAGCGCCAGAGCGAACACCAACCAAAAATGGGTCTCACATAAATTACCCAATATCAAATTTAAATGCTTTATATCATGTTCCCATTCAACATTCATAGATAAAGAAGAGAGCCTTAATATCTCTGAGACTTCTGAAACATCCTGTATATTCATATTGCTAAAAAGCACTTTTGTCGTTTTAAGCACATCTGGCTGGTAAGTCATCATGTGGATGACTTCTTGTTTGGTTAGATTTTTGTTGCATGCCATCGCTCGCAAAGCCACACCACCATTGTCTTTTTCCGGCGGTTGCTCTTGATGAGTCACCAGCAATATTGAAGCAAATTCCGTTGAGTTAGGGGGATATTTTTCAAAACTCTCAATGTTTGCAGATATTATTATTAATACCCGATTGGATGAAACATTAGATAGTGTATCAAATTCCTGCTCTAATATTTTATTCCAATAATAATAATTACCTAAGCAACTACCATCAAAACCGATTGCAGCCCAACATTCTTTAAATGTAGAGAAAGTAATATAACTACTATCATAGGTAAATACGATATCGAATATACATGATTCTTTCAGTCGTAACAACCTTACCCTGACAGACGCCAACAGTTCATAAATTAGTTGTTCTTCAGTATATAACTCATCGTTATGACCCCGTAGTTTCAATTGCTGATTATTATATATCTCAACAGAATTAGACATTGCTATATCGGTTTGCGATATTACAGAAGGGAGAAACAATTTATAAGCGGAAACATAAAATTTTTGATTTGCCCATTCAGACCAGTGCTCCCTGACTAATGCTGCTTCGCGCTCTCTTGCTTCGAATGCCGACAAACACAAACCATGGTAATAGGCCCTAAAGGAAATAATGAGAGAAAAAGCAAGCGGCACCAAAAAAAACAACAAGGTAAGCAATTTTAATAGCGCATTCTCTTCCGTAGGGGAAGCGATTTTTGCCCCAACCCAACTAACCACCAAAGTCAACAAAATACCTATGAAAGAAAAAAACCAGTTACTCCATTTAATTCCAGGAGCCTTATCGGCTGGAGGGATTATTTGTACGGGCCAATTCATATCATTCTCCACCATTGTTAATGGCACATTTTCTTAAACGAAAACACTTCTTAACATGCCATACTGTCAATTCTGGATTTAATATCTGAGTATAACTGAAGGTCTTTGCTGCGATTACTAAATACGAACTTCTCAAATACTCCATCCTGATAAAATAGTCGCTGTGCGTTCAACACATCAAGCCCGAACTCAATAACATCATTATTGGATGCAGAGAAAGTTGCATAATAATAATTCAGCGCAGGGCGCAATAATTTCATCACCTCGCGCTCACTGAGTTTATGGGGCGCATTCATTTTTCGATATATGCGCAAAACATTATTAATAACTAAAATTCGCTCAATTTCTAATGCATTTTGCTCGGTCAATCCAAGTGAGTGGTTTAATTTTTTTTTGCATTCACCATCACCATTCACTATCTGAGCTATTCCGTCCCCATCGATATAAGACCATGTATTAACATTGCTTAATAGTTGTTGTTTTTGCCATTTATCCAGAATAGGCATTAACAAACCAAATACTGATGGATCGTAATAGCGAAGTAATATATCACCAACTGATTGAATCGACTGTACGGTGGACAAAGCGACCTGTTCAGCAAGCTGTTCCCCAGTTAAATCCGTCGAAATCCATGCACACACGCTGCGTCCTTCCCCGGAATCAAGTTTTTCTGTTTTCAACTCATTCAGTGAATGATAAATACTATTCTTAAACAACTGACCATCTCTCTCACTGAAGGTACTAAGAGGAAAAAGGTAAAGTGGTACAACGCTTTGAAGTTCTCTCTGGTGGAATATAACAGGATAAGATTTATACTCCCTAAGAATATCAGGCAAAAAAAGCTCTGATTGATACTGTTCTAAAGATGCATCTATCAGTAGAAAGCATTGCCCGTTTTTTTCAAAAGCGGCATTGGTAATTTTTTCATTTATATCATAAAAAGATTCACTATCCATAATCAACCCTGCCATAATGATATTAAAAGCACATTGCAATTTATTGGTGTTTATAATGTTTCCCATTTCGCTGAATAATAAATCTCCTCAGCGCCCCCTCATAGAGCATGACACCTACTCTTCCCCATTAAATTTCGCTCAATCATTTTTACAACGTTACTGCCACACATTTGTGCAGATATTTCCGTTTGCGCTAAAAACCAATACTGCAGTCTATTTAATTAGTAGTAAAACCAGCTCTCAAATGAATAAATGAATTCAGCACTAGGGCAGGCAGGTTTATTCTCATCATCCGGGTCATACCACTCCCCTTTATTTTTTAAGTTGTTGCTCACGTTCTTTTGTCAGCTTATTGAGATTTACTATTGAAATATTTTTCACACCCAGCAAATGAAATATCTCCTCAGCCAGTTTGCAGCGTGTTGGCGCACTGGCTTTATAGGCAAAGAATGCAATTAATCCTGAAAGCCCCCCCCCAACAATGCTATAACATACAACCAAAAGTATGTGGTGATAAATGACTCAAGGCTCTTCCAGGTGCCTTCAATCACTTCACTCAGAACTCCCGCAAAAAGCACCGAGAAGAAAAAAATCCCCGTGAGAATAAACATATTTTTAATCCGCCACAGCATATGCGCAATATGCCCCATATCACATTTCGGACATACAGACACTATCCGCTCTTCCGGTAACGCAATGGCATAGACCTCGTAATGATCGTGTTGCCACTCAACAATCATGTCCACCTTATCACCAGCCTGAAGCCGGGTGACACCCACCCAGCCGCGAAATGGCCTGCCATTAATCTCTCCCTGCACATATTCCGCCGAATTATTCGATGATTCGCTCTCAGCCATAATTACAGCCCCGACGCCAGGACTTCCTGCCACTATCGCGGCAGCAGCGGCAGCTCCGCGCTGGCCATCTGATATCTCCGGCAACGTGCTGGTCCGGTAGGCATCTGCATCAAAATATTCCCGAAAATATTCGCTACGGAAAGACTGCAGCCGCCCGCTGATTTTTTCCAGAGGGCCATAAGGCGGCAATACCGGCGGAGGAGGAAGCTCACGCGTCCACGGCCTGCCGTTCATCACCTCAATTTCCTGTTTTGTCCGTAAATCGGCTAATTTTTCTGATTTGATAAACCGGGAACATATTTGCTTCTGCTCTTCTGAATTCATGATATATCCTTTATCGCCGCTTCCAGAGCTTTATTCTGGTCTGCCACGTTGCGGTTGAATGGTGCTGTGCCAAACACGCATTTTTTACACCATATCTGGAGCTCATCGTCCGATATCCAGGTCACAACCACCTGTAACAAAGTTATCGCCACCATGGCTTCCCAGGTCATCAGTACTGCAAGCATTCGGGTCCCTAAAAACTCCAGGCCAAAGCACCTGTGATTTTTCCAGCTATATTTTTAGCTATCGGTTTACTAAACGGTTCCAGCAGAAGACCGAACAATTTTGTGAAAGCCAGCTCATCCACAAATGTTTTCAACCCCATCAGTTAAGAATAAATATTGTAATATATTTAACTAATAGTAAAACCACCACTCCCCCGAATAAATAAACTTAGAAGAAGGGCAGGCCGGTTTATTTTTATCACCCGGATCGTACCATTCCCTCTTCTGCATCATTTTTTTTTCGCGTTTTTGGGTTAATTTATTGAGATTGACTGCTACAAAATTATTCACCCCCAGCAACTGAAATATCTCTTCAGCCAGCTTACAACAAGTGGAAGAGTAGGTTTTATAAGCTGCAATAGCAATCGCTCCAGTAAAAAGAAAAGCCAGCCCTAGCATCATCATGAGAAAAACAAAATATTCTTTCCAAAAATTCAACTGTCCCCAGCCCACCTCATTTAAGGATTTAACAAGGCAAATACATGCAAACATAAAGATGAGTATAGCTGTTAAAATAATCATATTTTTAATCCGCCAAAGCATATGCGCAATATGCCCCATATCACATTTCGGACATATCGAGACTATCCGCTCTTTCGGTAACGCAATGGCATAGACTTCATAATGGTCATGCTGCCACTCAACAACCATGTCCACATTATCGCCAGCCTGAAGTCGGGTGACACCCACCCAACCACGGAACGGCTGACCATTAATCATCCCCTGTACATATTCCGCCGAATCATTTGAAGATTCACTTTCAGCCATCATCACAGCCCCGACGCCAGGACTTCCTGCAACTATCGCTGCACCGGCAGCCGCACCTCGCTGCCCGTCAGTTATCTCCGGCAAAGAGTGAGTTCGGTAGGCATTTGCATCAAAATACTCCCGATAATATTCGCTGCGAAAAGATTCAATTCGGCCATTGATTTTTTCCAGAGGACCATAAGGTGGCAATACCGGCGGAGGGGGAAGCTCCCGCGTCCACGGTCTGCCGTTCATCACCTCAATTTCCTGCCTGGTTCGTAAATTGGCTAATTTTTCTGGCGCAACAAACCGCGAACATATCTGCTGATTTTCAACTGAATTCATGAAATATCCTTTATTGCTGCTTCCAGGGCTTTATTCTGGTCTGTCACACTGCGGTTGAATGGTGCTGTGCCAAACACACATTTCTTACACCACACCTGGAGCTCATCGTCCGATATCCAGGTCACAACCACCTGCAGCAAAGTTATTGCCACCAAGACTTCCCAGGTCATCAGTACTGCAAGTATTCGGATCCCTAAAAGCTCCCAGGCCAAAGCACCTGTAATTTTGCCAGCGATTTTTTTAGCTATCGGTTTACTAAACTGTTCCAGCAGAAGACCGACCGATTTTGTGACAGCCAGCCCATCCACAAATGTTTTCAACCCCATCACACTCATCAGGACAAATCGATTATTCTGAAACTCTTCGTAAGTATTTGCACCATCCGCATATACCGAAAACATCGAAGCTGCCCCACCTGCTGCCGCCCCGACTCCTTTGACCCAGGAAACCGTAAGCTCACGGGCTTCCAGTCCTTTCTCTATTGCCGGTAAAATAACTGACGTCCCCTGACTCACCATCGCCAGCCCGCTGGCCATCAGGCTCGACAGCGGCTTTTTCTCTTCCCTGACCTGTCCGCACAGGTAGATAAAATCCATCGCATTCAGCACCAGCAACAGGCTGTTTATTCCCGCCAGCCGGTATTCAGCCTGACCCTTTTCTGTTGCAAAGTGCTCTGCCAGCCTGCTGCTCATCGTCTGTCTAATCGCGGTGACTTCATTCCGGCTCGCCATAAAACGTCCGCTGCGCCGTATACCTTCCAGCACCGTCTGACGCAACGCCGGGGCATCTTTCAGATACTCATCCACTAACGCGTGAACGGTCTCTGACGGTATCCCCGCCCTTACCATAAATACCAGCCTGAAGGCCGTGGTCGCCAGCTTCTCGCCTGCCTTATCCACCAGCAGAATGCGGCTTACCCTGTCTCCCACCGTGACGATAAACGCATCCGTGCTAAAGAGCTGTACTTCCAGTTTACCGGCATTTTCCCGCAGCCCCTTCACCACCGCGGACAGCGATTTCTGGTAGTACTCCTCCAGTTTTTTCATATTGCTGACCTGCTGCATCAGGGCTGCCTATCGCGGCAACCCGGCGCTGGTGAGCAGCCAGCGGTTCAGGTGGACTCATCAGCACGCTCTCCGGGTATGATGCCGTCACGTTCTGCGCATGCCACTTCCTGACTAACCTGTCATCTGCCCTGATTTGTGCCAGCACATCAGGCTTATCCTTATACCTTTTCTCCAGCGCCTGCAGACGGGTATCCAGATATTCGTCTGTCAGCAACGGACTGTCCATTCTCCGTCTCCGCATCGCGTCCTCCAGAGATTCGGCATTGCCTTCCAGCAGCGTTCTGACGGCGTCGAGGTTTGTTCTGGTGGCGCACTCAAGCTCACGCTCCTGCAGAAACTGCGCCTGGCGCCCCAGCACATCCTGGCTCCAGCCATTTAGCTCATGGACAATCCCCACCGGATCCCAGAGTGGAAGCAGCAGCGGTGTCATTCCCTCACTTCGGTTTTCCATGGCCGTGACCGTCGCGCCTGCCCTGCCACTGCGGTTTTGCGCCCACGGATACAGGCTGGACTGCATTTTCACCACATCATGGCTGACCCGCCAGGGGTTATCCTCCGTCGGCTCCCAGAGTGACGATACCCGGCTGACATTTACCACTTTCGCATCATCCGGACCGGGCAGCAGACCCGAAACAGAAGGCACCTGATAGTCCAGCACCTGATTCAGGCTTGCTGCGGTGACATCGGTCCCTGTTTTTGTGCGCTGAGCCCCCGCCACCGAAGGCATCACTTTCTGCATTCTCGCGATGCGCTCCTCAGGTCTGGTGCGATACCGGTCGAGCGTCTCCTGCTCCCACGGATACTGACTGAACGCAAACCACACATTGCCGC